>CAYNBC010000067.1:3850-9180 GCA_964395255.1 uncultured Sphingobacteriales bacterium
CGTGCTCGAAAAAATTGGTCATTTTCTGGATAGCGAAAACGAATTTTTATATCAAAAGTTTAAGGAAGAAGGCTATTCCAAAGAGGAAATAACCGGCAAAATCATAGAAAATTTAAGTCTGGAGTATATATTACAAAAATCTGCCAGAGATTTTGATGGCGGTTATGTTATTGCCGGTTTAATTGGTCATGGTGATGCCTTTGTGCTGAGAGACCCCAACGGAATCCGTCCTGCTTATTATTATCATGATGCTGAGTTTGCTATTGTAGCTTCCGAAAAACCTGCCATTCGCACTGCATTTAACTTACCTTATCAGGAAATTAAGGAAATAAAGCCCGGGCATGCACTGGTTATCCGAAGAAATGGGGAAATTAAAGAAATCAAAATACTCGAAGCCGGGGAAAAAAAATCATGTTCTTTTGAAAGAATTTATTTCAGTCGTGGCACAGATGATGAAATTTATAAAGAACGAAAAAGGCTGGGCCGCTTGCTTGTGGATAATGTCCTGAAATCCATTGATTATGACCTCGAAAATTCAGTTTTTTCCTATGTGCCCAATACAGCTGAAGTAGCCTTTTTAGGATTGCTGGAAGCATTAAACGATTATTTAAATGGTGTCATTGCCGAAGAAATTGCCCAATTAAAAAATCCCTCTTCCGACCAGATTAAGAATTTGCTCTCACACAAAATCCGGGTTGAGAAAATTGCGGTGAAAGATACTAAGCTCCGTACTTTTATAACCAAAGATCAATCCCGGAAAGACCTCGTTGCCCATGTGTATGACACAGCTTATGGTTTGATAAGAAACAATATCGATAATTTAATTATCCTGGACGATTCCATCGTGAGGGGAACAACATTGAAGGAATCCATTATTAATATTCTTGACCGTTTGAGACCCAAAAAAATTGTTGTAGTATCGAGTGCACCACAAATTCGATATCCCGACTGTTATGGGATTGATATGTCTAAACTAAAAGATTTTGTTGCTTTCCGGGCAGCCATCGAGTTGTTGAAGGAAAGAAATATGGAAGGATTAATCCAGAAAGTTTACCACCAGTGTAAAATCGAAGTTAAAAAGCCTTTGCATGAAGTTAAAAATGTAGTGGTAGAAATATATAAGCCCTTTACATACAAGGAGATAAGCCAGAAAGTAGCCGAGCTGGTGAAACCGGAAAATATGCATGCTCAGCTTGAAATTATTTACCAGACTGTAGAAAATCTACATAAAGCTATTCCCAATCATAAAGGAGATTGGTATTTTACTGGAAATTATCCTACACCCGGAGGCAATAGGGTGGCCAATCAGTCATTTATTAATTTTTATGAAGGAAGGGATGAAAGAGCTTATTAAAAAATAAATCAAATGGAACCGGTAAAAAGACTAAGTGATATGTTTGGGCAGCTTGAACGCAAGAAAAAAAAGAAACTTGTAGCTGCCTATGCAAATGATTCTCATACTATTGGAGCAGTTTATGAAGCTCTGAAAAGAAATCTTGTAGATGGAATTCTGGTAGGGGATAAGGCTTTAATACAGGATGTTTGTAAAAAAGAAAATATTCCTGTTGATGATTTTACCATCATACATGAGCCCGAAGAACAGAAAGCTGCACTCAAAGCTGTAGAGCTGGTTCGTGAAGGAGAGGGAGACTTATTGATGAAAGGGCTGGTAAGCACTGATAAGTATATGAGGGCAATACTTGACAAAGAAAGAGGATTAATGGAACCAGGCGCCATTCTTTCCCATGTAACGGTAATGGAATCACCCGGCTACCACAAGCTCTTGATTGTGGGAGATGTAGCCATAATTCCCGAACCAGAGCTTAAAGAAAAAATTGCCATAACAAATTATTTAATCCATACAGCACATGCTCTGGGAATTGAAACACCTAAGGTTGCATTGATAGCAGCTACTGAACAGGTATTACCCAAAATGAGGGCCTGTGTTGACGCTGCTCTGATTTCAAAAATGGCTGAAAGAGGGCAGATTAAAGGAGCTGTTATTGATGGTCCTCTAGCGCTGGATGTTGCCATTGACAAAGAATCGGCAGAAATAAAAAAAATAAAAAGTCCTGTGGCCGGGGATGCCGATTGTTTATTATTTCCTAATATCGAAGCGGGCAATGTTTTCTATAAAGCCAATACCAAATTATGTAGGGGAGAACAGGGTGCTATTGTGGTAGGTGCTAAAGCTCCCTGTATTCTCTCTTCGCGTGGCGATAGCGTAATGACTAAATTGTATTCCATAGCACTGGCTGCTATGACTGCTCTTTAGATTGTTATTTTTTTAACAAAATATCCTTAAATAATTAGTTTTTCTTTTAAATTTACCTCATAATTAACGGGCTGTTTAAAATTAAGGAATGAGTATTCTTGCCATAAATCCGGGCTCTACTTCCACCAAGATTGCTGTATTTAAAAACTCAAAGATTATTTTTTATAAAAATATTTCCCATTCTGCGGAAGAACTTGCCCCATTTAAAAAAATAACCGACCAATACGATTTCCGGAAAAAAATCATTGAAGCTGAGCTGGAAAGAGCCCAGATAAATTTTGATGAAATTGAAGCTGTAGTAGGTCGAGGTGGCTTGTTAAAGCCTATACCATCGGGTGTTTATGAAGTCAATGAGGCCATGAAAAGAGACTTGCAGAACAGCCCGCTGGGCGAACATGCAAGCAATCTCGGAGGTCTTATTGCCGATGCTATCGCAAAAAAATTACCTCATGCCAGAGCTTTTATTGCAGACCCAGTTGTTGTGGATGAAATGGAGGATATTGCCCGGATTGCCGGTCATCCGTTGTTTGAGAGAATTTCTATCTTTCATGCTCTGAATCATAAAGCTGTTGCCCGTTTTCATGCCAAGTGCATCAGTAAAAAATATGAAGAACTGAACCTGATTGTTGCCCACATGGGCGGAGGCATTACAGTTGGTGCCCACCAAAAAGGAAGAGTAATTGATGTAAATCAGGGGCTGGATGGTGACGGACCCTTTTCTCCGGAAAGAAGTGGAACATTGCCCGTAGGTCAGCTGGCTAAAATCTGTTTTTCAGGTAAATATTCTTACGAGGAAGTTAAATTAATGATAAAAGGAAAGGGGGGCTTTATGGCCTATTTTGGTACCAATAATGCCATGGAAGTTGAAAAGATGGTAGATCAGGGAGATGAAAGAGCCCGCTTGATTTTTGAAGCCATGGCTTATCAGGTTGCCAAAGAAATAGGGGCCATGAGTACAGTTCTGAAAGGTAAGGTGGATGGTATTTTGTTAACCGGTGGCCTTGCTCACAATAAATGGTTTATCGAATTGATTATCGACCGCGTTGCCCACATTGCTCCCGTTTCCATTTATCCGGGAGAGGATGAAATGAAGGCTCTTGCCGAAAACGCACGATTGGTCCTTAATGGTGAACTAAAAGTGAAAGAATATAAATAATTACTCTTTTATCATTTCTTTTTGTATTTTTATCCAAAATTATGTCTCGTAAATTTATTGGCTTCATATTATCCGTATTTTTACCTCTATTCATTCTCGCCCAGGAAAATGTCAATCCGGCCGATACGGTTCTTGATGAAAAAATATTAAAAGCGTTTCATAAAATTTTTCCGGACATAAATCCTGAAGAATGGGTTCAGCAAAAGGATATTTATACCATTACTTTTTTTCGTCAAAACAAATGGTATGAAGTATCCATCAATGCTCGCGGTAACTGGCTTACAACATCCATTATCATGGATTATGAATCCCTGCCCGAAAATCTCAGAAATCATTTTGAACACAGTAAATACAATGATGAAGAACTCGTAAAGGTAGTCGAAGTAGAGAACAAAGATGGATTACATTATTATGAGTTGACGGTGCTTGATTACCACGATAATGAATTTATCCTCCGGTATAGCCTGGAAGGGCAGCTTATAAAAATTTTTCAGAACGAATAGGTAACTCCCAGGCTGGGCAAGATAGGAAGCTGGTAGACGATGTTATTGTTTACCCTGTCATAGTAAAAAACATTATTTCTGTTATAAACATTGGTTATGCTGAATAGTAATTCAAGCGATTGATTGCTCTTCAGGTAATAAATTTTTTTGGCGGAGAAATCAAGTCGGTGGTAGTAAGGAAGCCGGCCTCCATTGATTTCATCGGCATAAAGTATTTCAAGTCGGCCATTGGAAGTGATATAATCTTCATCAAGGCCATTGCTAAAATTGAGATATTCAAAGAAACCCTGTGTTTGCGTAAAAGGAAATCCGGAACCTAAATTCCATCTCAAAGAAATTTCCCATGGATTTTTATTTTTTGACCGGTAATTACCCAGAAGCTGGACATTATGCCTTCTATCCCAGTTGGGCAAATAAGTGGCTACATTTCCATCTTTATTCACATATTTTCTGTCAACGAAGGATAAATCATACACGACCCACAAATAAAATGGTTGCCAGTCGAATGTGTAGTGGATGTTCAAACCGTATGCTACGCCTTTTTCAAGGATAAAATTACTTTTAAGATAATTGGGCTGGTCTTTAAATTCTTCGGTGTCATCAAAGATTTTGTTCCTGTTGATATTGGTCAGGACGCTGTAGTTTTTAAGATATGCTTCGATATTGAGAAGGCTGTGCTCTGCAAGGTCATATTCAAATCCAGCAATAAGATGCTGTGATTTTTGTAAACGGGTATTGATTTTGGAGTCTTTAAAATCGTTGGGAACATAAGAGGGAGCCAGTAAAAAGCCATAAAAATAGTTCACTACATCGCGGTCAGAAATAGCTGAAATGAAATTTTGTGAATAAAACCCGGATGCCCATTTAAAGCGAAAAACTTCGGAAAAATTGTATTTTAAACCAAGTCGTGGTTCAAGTGATACTTCCTGTAAATCGCCATAGTGCTGGATACGAAAGGAAGGAAGGAAGATAAATTTTTTGTTAAAAATCTTTTTGTACTTGACAAAAGCTGCAATGTTGGTTGTACTCTGTGCTTCATTTTCTCCGCCAATTTTGCGGTTTGCAGCATTGTAGAATTCGTATTGAGTTTGCAGGCCTGAAAGTTCAAACCCATACCTTAACAGGTTTTCCCCCAGGTAGTAGGAAAATTTCATACCTCCTTCAAAACCACGAATAGAACTGTATCGAGGTTTGCTGTCTGCAGCTTTTTGGTCAATTCTGTAACCGGAATAGGCAAACCTTCCTTCAATAATGGATGAGGCAGCCGAAGGAATTAATAAAAATTTGGTACCAATGCCGGTTGCCTGCCATGCATAGGAGGTTATATTTTCAAAATCAACCCTGTCGTTGAAATGAAATCCAAAAAAACGGATATTGCTTCCTTCGCTGGATGAAA
>CAYNBC010000068.1:0-9175 GCA_964395255.1 uncultured Sphingobacteriales bacterium
ATGGATAGTATTTTACATGGTTGTCGAAGGAGAGAATCAGGCAGATATATACAAGATAAAAAAAGATGGCTCTGAATTAACCAGGCTTACCCATACCGTTGATGCCACAGAATCTGATCCTGCATGGTCAAACGATGGAAGATATATTGCTTTTGTCTCTTACAGTTCCATGATTAAAAGATTTGTCCTTAAAATAATGGATGTCGATGGCTCAAATGTTAAAACAGTTTATGATTGCAACGACACTCTATCAACCCCCTATTTCAAACCGGGAGTATACGACCCGTCCTGGAGTCCCGATGATGAATGGATAGTTTTTGAAAAAGCTGTGCATTATAACGGAGAAAATGGAAATGCAGGCATATGGCATATCTTCAAGATTCATCCGGATGGTACCGGGCTTATCGATTTGAGTAAAAATGGAGGTCATACAGATATGGCTGAATATTATCCCTCCTTTTCAGAGGATGGTGAAAAAATAGTGTTTAGCGCAAGGTACGGCTCTTCTGCTCCCGATGATGTAAAGATTGATATTTTTACCATGGATAAAGATGGAAAAAACCTGAAAAAACTTACTACTGAAAACAGTATTAATGATTTTGGAATATGGATAAAATGAATTGTAACTTAAATTTAGTTTTTTTGAAGGAAAATTCAATAATGGCCCTCAAACCCAGGTGTACAATTTATTTGTAATAGATTCAAATAGTAACACATTACTTAGATTAACGATAAATGACGGAGAGGAGGATACCCGGCCGAGCTATTCTTCCGATGAAAATCGTTTGGTTTATTTCACTTATCATTGGAACCAAAAATGGTGGTCATACGCAAAGTCAAGGTAGAACAAGTGGATGGAAGTAATGAAAGAGATTACTAATCCTCTCCAACCTTCTTACCTGCAATTTTTATCTTTCATTGGCTACGGGTATTTTTTTTCCGGAGATTGATAAAAAGAAAAGTCCCGGTACTTCAATTTTTACTTTTACTTTTGAAATTAAATTCCGACCTATGAAAAATAATAAAAATGTATTTCTCCCTCTACTCATGGCCATCATGGTGGCTATAGGGATGTTCATTGGTTCAAAATTTAACCCCGCACCCAAAACCTCTCAATTAAAGGGAAATGAAAAAATCAATTATGTACTTCATATCATTGAAGAAAAATATTTTGACACCGTGAATATAAATAAGTTAAGCGAATCGGCTATCGCAAGCCTGCTTGAAGACCTCGACCCTCACTCCTATTACATTCCACCAACAGAAATAAAAATTGTAAATCAGGATCTGGGAGAAAATTTTGAAGGAATAGGCATAGAATTTAATATTTTAAGAGATACCATTATTGTTGTTTCACCCATAGCTGGTGGTCCCAGTGAATCTGTAGGAGTTAGAGCAGGAGATAGGATTGTGGAGATTGACGGAAAAAATGTGGCCTCCATTCATATTTCCACGGATGAAGTCCGAAACAAATTGCTGGGTAAAAAAGGTACTCCTGTATCCATCAAGGTTTTCAGACCCTCAACACAGGAATATCTGGATTTTACGATTATCCGTGATAAAATTCCTTTCAGTAGTCTGGATGCTTCTTACATGATAAACGAAACCGATGGTTATATCAAAATCAACCGGTTTTCATCAGGCACAGATGAAGAATTTCGCAAAGCACTGGTAAAGCTGAAGGAAAAAGGAATGAAAAATCTGATTCTGGATTTAAGCGGTAATCCGGGCGGTTACCTGAATTCTGCCTTCAATGTGGCAGATGAATTTTTTAATTCCAGAAAACTGATTGTTTATACCCAGGGCAGGAAAGTAAAGCCGGAATATTATTATTCATCCCCCAGAGCCACATTCGGTTACGGAAAACTGGTAATCATCATTGATGAAGGGTCAGCTTCGGCCAGCGAAATCGTTGCCGGTGCCATACAGGACTGGGACAGAGGAATACTTGTAGGTCGCAGGTCTTTCGGTAAAGGACTGGTACAGGAACAATTCACACTTCCCGACAACTCAGCCCTTCGCCTTACAGTTGCACGCTATTATACACCTTCCGGAAGATGTATTCAGAAACCTTTTGAAAGTGGGAAGAAAATGGATTATTACATGGACATTTACCATCGATTTGCCAATGGTGAATTCATCTCCAAAGATTCCGTAAAATTTCCCGACTCTTTGATTTACAAAACAAAAGGAGGAAGAAAAGTATATGGTGGCGGTGGAATTATGCCTGATATTTTTGTCGGTCTGGATACTTCCTATTATTCGCCTTTTTACCGTGAGATTTCCTCGAAAGGAATTATCAATACATTTATCCTTGAATATGCAACCAGAAACAGGGAAAAGATTTTGAACAGATATCCCGAATTTTCGTCATTCCAGCAAAATTTTGATATCCAGAAAATATATCAATCCTTCCTTTCAAAGTGCCGGAAAAGTCAGATCCGGTTTACCGAAGAAGATTTGAAAAAATCCGGAAAGACCATTCAGAATCAGCTTAAAGCCCTGCTGGCTCGAAATTTATACGGCAACAATGAATTTTATCAAATCATCAATCAAATCAACGAAGAATATCTAAAAGCCATAGATGTGCTTCATTCCGGACTTTTTGAGGAGCTGGGTATAAAAATATCCGGTTAGCAATAAAAGGCATCTCCCTTCGGTTATATCATTCAAACATTTTCTATTTTTGTCAGATAAATTTCATTTTCTATGCAAAAAGTAATTTTAGTTGTCCTTATTTCTGTCATATTTATTTCAGAGATTCATGCTCAGGAGCTCAATGCCAATGTAACCGTTCATCATCAACAAATACAGGAAACCGAAAAACGCGTGTACGACAACATGCGTGAAAGCTTGATGGAATTTCTTAAATCCAGAACATGGACAGAAGATAAATTTGATCCGGTAGAACGCATCGAGTGCAATTTTTATATCAAAATTGATGAAAGAATTTCTGCCGATAAATTCAAAGGAAGCATACAGGTGCAATCGGTAAGACCCGTTTACAATACCAATTACAATTCACCCATGTTGAATGTACTTGATAAAAACTTTACATTCAATTATGTGGAATTTCAAAGCATTGAATTCAATGAAGGTAGTTTTACATCCAATCTTTCGTCTGTGCTGGCCTTTTATGTATATATCATTCTAGGGCTGGATTATGATAGTTTTTCAAGGCTCGGAGGAACCAAATATTTTCAAAAAGCCCTGGATATTGCCAATAAAGCCCAGGGAACCGAATATGCAGGATGGGATAATTTCAGCACCGATAAAAACAACCGCTATTGGCTGGCTTATCAATTAACCAGCAATACTTTCAAACCCATTAGAGAATTGTATTATGAATATCACCGTCTGGGACTGGATATGATGACCGAAGACCCGGAAACTGCAAGGCATACGATAACCAATGCCCTGATGAAATTGAAAAAAGTCAACAGGGATGAACCCAATTCTTTTCTATTGAGAGTATTTCTTGATACCAAGAGAGATGAAATCATCAAAATATACTCCGAAGCAACCAGTACGGAAAAAGAAGAAATTCTTGACCTGATGAAAGAAATTGACGGAGGTAATTACTCCAAATATTCAGATAAACTTAAAGCCAATTAGGCCTTTGCTATGTTAAAAGTCTTGAAAATCAGCAATTATGCATTGATTGAATCGGCCGAGATTGAATTCGGTTCCCAAATGAATGTCATTACGGGTGAAACGGGAGCCGGTAAATCCATTTTACTGGGCGCCCTGAATCTTATATTGGGAGCCCGTGCTGATACCAGTGTGTTACTGAACAAAGAAAAAAAATGTATTGTTGAAGGGGTATTTCTTTTAAAACCTGCACTATTTCAGAAAATTTTTGAAAACTATGAACTGGATTTTGACGAGGAAACCATTATCCGCAGGGAAATCAATAAAAAAGGCAAAAGCAGGGCTTTTATCAACGATACTCCTGTCCAATTAAACACACTTAAAGAAATTACTTCACTTCTCATTGATATCCATTCCCAGAACCAAACAGCAGCTATAGGAAATAAGTTTTTCCAGATGCAAATTCTGGATTCTTATTGCCGGCAATCAGACAGGGTTATCACTTTTTCCGAAACTTTAAAACACCTGAAAGCACTTGAAAAAGAAAAGGAACAACTTATTGAACTTAGAAATTCCCTTTTGAGAGATTATGATTATTACCGTTTTCAGGTCGAAGAAATTGATGCCCTCCGTCTTGAACCCGGTGAATCTGAAACGCTGGAAAAGGAACTGAGCCGGCTCGAAAATGCTGATAAAATCAAAAATATACTACTGGGCGTTTTGCAGGAACTCTCTGAAAACGAAATTTCCCTTTACAACCATCTGCTACAAATAAAAACCATGCTCAAAGAGATTCAGCCCTATTTCAGTGATATTACCGGGCATCTTGATAAAATTGATAACATGGAGATGGAGGTACGGGAAATGAGTCGTGATTTTGAAAAACTACTCTCCTCCCTCGATATCGATGAGGAACAACTCTCGAAATTATCGGAAAGATACAATCAAATAAACCGGTTACTGGCCAAACACAAAGTCAGCGGAAGCGATGACCTTCTGAGTCTTGCTGACCAATACCGTGAAAAGATGCAAAACACTGACAATCTGGATGAAAAAATTCAGCAGCTGGAAAAACAGATACAACAAGAAAAAACGCGATTGCAGCAACTGGCCGATAAACTGAGTGAGGAACGAAAAAAACATCTTCCCCCTCTCCTCCATCGACTGAAAGAATTGCTCAGGGAAGTAGGCATCAGCAATCCCAGGCTGGAATATCAGCTTGAAAAAACGGATACATTTCGTTCGGATGGACAGGATTTGCTCACTTTATTATTCAGCCCCAATCCCGGTATTGAAGTTCAGCCCATCGAAAAAGCCGCCTCCGGAGGTGAATTGTCAAGAATTATGCTTTGTTTGAAATATATACTTGCAGAGAATTCCGAACTGGCAACGCTGGTATTTGATGAAATTGATATGGGCATTTCGGGCGAAATTGCACTTCGCGTAGGAAAATTGTTATCACAAATGAGCCGTAATCACCAGATTATTGCCATAACCCATCTGGCCCAAACGGCCGCCCTCAAAGCCGAGCATTTTAAAGTGTATAAAAGTTTGAAAAATAATAAAACGCATACCTATATCACTCGCCTTGATTCCCGTCAAAGGCTGGAAGAAATAGCCAGTATGATAGACGGGGTGAATCCGGGAGAACATGCTTATAAAAGCGCTAAAGAGTTGATTGATAAATTTGATTAACTTTGCAGCCATTTTTATTCAGGCTAAAACCAAAATTTTTCGATTATGGCATATCATTTACTAGAAGGGAAAAGAGGAATTATTTTTGGCGCTTTGAACGAAGCATCCATAGCCTGGGCTATAGCCCGCAAGGCATACGAAGAAGGTGCACGATTTACCTTAACCAATGCGCCCATTGCTCTGAGATTGGGCAAAATTCAAAAACTGGCTGAAGAATGTAACACCATTGTTATACCTGCTGATGTTACTTCAGTGGAAGACATTGAAAACCTTTATAAAAAATCCATTGAATACCTGGGTGGCAGCATTGATTTTATCCTTCATTCGGTGGGCATGAGCCGTAATATCATCAAAAACAGGGAATATCCTTTTCTGGATTATAAAGATTTCATGGAAACACTGGATGTTTCTGCACTTTCATTGCATAAAGTCCTTAGTGTAGCCTATAAAAATGATTTTATCAGTGAAGGAGGCTCGGTGGTTACACTTACCTATATAGGTTCCCAGAAAATGTTCGATACTTATTCCGACATGTCTCAGGCAAAAGCATTGCTTGAGTCAATTGTAAGAAGTTTTGGGTCTCATTACGGCCTAGCCAAAAAAGTACGGATTAATTCTGTATCACAGAGTCCTACCCCTACTACTGCCGGTAAAGGTGTAAAAGGATTTGATGCATTTCTTCATTTTGCCGATAAAATGTCTCCCCTCGGCAATGCTACAGCCGAAGAGTGCGCAGACTATGTAATTACTCTATTCTCTGATTTGACCCGGAAAGTTACCATGCAAAATTTGTTTCATGACGGAGGTTTCAGTAGCGTGGGTATCAGTAAAGAGGTTTTAAAACATTACAAACCTCATCATGAAAATGAAGATTAAAATTCAATAATCTATTAATTTTGCCATCAAATGGGTGGTTAGCTCAGTTGGTTTAGAGTGCATGCTTCACACGCATGAGGTCGGGAGTTCGAATCTCCCACCACCCACACCTGTTTTTCCGATAGCCTTTCATCTTTTACTTCCATCAAACTCATCTAAAATGCTAATAAACCGGGAAATCATTGCAATGAAAATGTCCTCTTGATTTAATTATGGGAATTGCAAGTTTGAATCCATTACCTTCATCTGTTGCACAGTCTTTTAAAACCGCAGTAAGAACAAATTTTATTATTGTCATTGGCCTGAAAATTATTTTCCTTCGACATCATCTCCTGAACAAGTTTTTTAAGATGCTCTTCAAACATAAGTATTTCTGATTCCCCCCTTAGTATAATGGGAGTTTTCTCCCTGTTTTCAGAGACAAAAGCCGATTCCATTTCGTTTTTTTGAAAGTTCAGTGCGGAATACAAATGGGGTTGTAAATCTAAAGCAGGATGTTCATTTTTAAAATAAAGCCATGCATAGGTCATCAACTGGAAAAAGGCTTCATTCCGTTTATCGTTTTCAGCGTCAAATAGCCAGTCATAAGCCTGTGCTTTCAATTCTGTCTTCCCTGTTTTATAGTCAATCAAGCGCAAAATGCCGTTAATCCGGTCAATCCTGTCAATTTTTCCCTGAAACTTAATACGCAGTTCTTTTCCTGAAATACTTACAGGTAGCTGGTATTCGTATTTTTTCTCAAGACTCAACAGGGTAAAGCCGGGTTGACTTTTGTCTTTTTTTAGAATCGAGCTTATAAATTCCCTGCTCTGGTGAAGTTTCAATTTGTTGATAAGCGTATCGGATTTAATTCCCGATTCTTCAAGTATATTCCGTACCTCTTTCTGAAACACATGGTCCAGCTCTTTTTCTATGGCAGCCAGATGTTGTTCGGTAACCATTC
Organism: uncultured Sphingobacteriales bacterium; assembly: GCA_964395255.1. Taxonomy (GTDB): domain Bacteria; phylum Bacteroidota; class Bacteroidia; order CAILMK01; family JAAYUY01; genus CAYNBC01. Next base: position 7,106 of record CAYNBC010000068.1, read on the forward strand.
TGTTTTTATAAGGTTCATACAGTCTTTCCAGTGTCCTGTGGACAATATTTCCCATTATCAGGTCAGTAATTTCACCTTCTTTCTCTTCTTCAGGTTCCAGACGAAGTATATAGCGATAATAAAACTTTAGTTTACAATTCAGATAAGTGATAAGAGCAGTGGGCGAAAGAGCATCTGAAGTGGATACGCTGGTAAAACGGTTGAGTGCTTCTTCAATTTCCGGGGAAGGAATCTGGGGTGGTAACGGTTCCAGTTCGTTAAAGTCGAATGTGGTTTCATAAATCTTCAAAGGCAGCTGGAAATCATACATAATCTGTGAAATAAAGCGGGAAGGTTCTCCGCCATTGAAGTCCGGCTGCGTATTATAAAGCATATAGACATTTTCAGTACCGGGTAAGAGACGGTAAAAATAATAGGATGCAATATAATCTTCATGCTCATAAACACTGAGGCCAAAGGCTTTCCGTACGGCATAAGGAATGTAGGATGCCTGCCGGGAGTGAGCAGGAAAAACGCCTTCGTTCATGTTCAGAATAATGATATTATCAAAATGGAGGCAGCGGCTTTCAAGAACTCCCATAATTTGTATTCCAGCGAGGGGCTCGCCTTCAAAAGGAACCGATTCGCTTTTCAGAATCTGGCGTATCAGTGCTTCGGCAATAGAGCTCCCTAACTGAATGTTTTCCCTTGTTAATAAATCATCCAGACGCGTATACAAGCATTGCAAATGATACGCAGTTTCCTTTTCAACCAGTTGATCATCGTCAAGACCTGTAAGATAAAAGGCTATGGCTTCTTTAACTGTCCGTATGAAATTTCCGTTATCATCATCCTGCCAGAATTTGCAGAATATCTGGAATTGTAAAGTAGTGTCCCCGCTGGTGAGTTCCGTCCATCTTTCCCAGAGTTCTTCCAGCTGAAAAGGAATATCGTCTGGGGATTTAATGTTGGCGGCATTTAAAGTTTCTGCATCTCTGAATTTTTTACGGGCCAGAAGTACAGAAGAAATAAACTGGCTAAATGTAGAATGTAATACCGGAAAGCCCATGGTAATGTTAAGAGCCGGTAGTTGAGCTGGTAAGGCACGGAGTACAGGTATTAACATATTTTCATCAGGCAGCATAATCAGGCAGCTGTCAAAGGGAATTTCATCCTTTACCGTAGTTAATTTTAATGAATTTAGTATTTCAGGCAGGCATTGCACCTGGGCATGTAATCCATTGGCTCTTATAAGATGAAACCTTGTATTTTTCAAGGCTGGCTGTTGAATTGAAAAATCATGGGGGGGCGGAAATCTCCTGTAATTTTCTTTCAGATGAAGGACAGGCTCAAAACCATCCCGTTCCAGAAACTCAGATGTTATATCCCAGAAAAAATATGAGTTTTGTGTTTTTTGAAAGAAATCAAAAATATTTAATTCGCTTTTGGTCAAAAAATTAAATCCTCCGAATAAATAAACATAACCATCCGGCAAATTAAGTTTTTCATCTAATATTTTATTATTGACGGAGCGGAAAATCATGCCCTCATAGGCAAGATTTTCCCTGAGGAGTTCTTCACGGAAAGCCTTGTAAATATCGTACAATACTGAAGATATCTCAAGGAATAATTTTTTCACATGGGAGTCTTCAGAGCCATTGATATGCTCCAGGTATTTTTTTAAGATTTCGATTTGCTTCTGGTTTAATCCGGCATCAAAAAACTTACTATCCAACTCCTGAATCTGATAAATGGTTTTGAACACACTCTCGGCACTGGCCAGATGTTTATCGATGTCGTTGAAATCACTGATTATCATTTTCCCCCATGGATAAAATTCATCGAAGCCCTGCGGTTTGGATTGCTTACCGTAAATGCGTTTGCTTATCTGGAATAATTTCACAAGAAGGTAAAAGGTATCGGCCGTTTCAAGACCGCTCAATTTTTGAACCCATTGATTAATGCTGAATACCTGCGGTGAAAAAACGGGTCTGGAAATATACTCTGCCAGGTAGTGTAAAAAAACAAGGCCGGAACGTTTGTTAGGAAAAATTAACTGAACCCGGTGCATTTCTTCATCCTTTATATGCC
>CAYNBC010000069.1:0-237 GCA_964395255.1 uncultured Sphingobacteriales bacterium
ATTTCAGGTTGAGCCACCATCCTTGAAAAACAAATGAAAAGTAAAAATGTCAATAAATATTTATTCCGGAAAAACATATTCAGCAGAAAGTGAAGGTGTTGCACCCAATACCTGCATATAGCGAAAAGCCAGAGAAAAGACCAGGGATTTAGTTTGAAAGAAGAGACCAAAAGAATTTGAGTAGGGCCGGGAAGTGATACCTCCGCTCAAACCAAAATGCGGAGAGGCCAGATAAAG
>CAYNBC010000069.1:247-3659 GCA_964395255.1 uncultured Sphingobacteriales bacterium
GAATACCGCCTTTTAAATTTAAAGTTCCCGGTGAGTTTTCAATTTCCGTATTTAAAAAAACCTGATCGGATACAGCCAGCTGAGCGCCTACTCGTCCAATAGTTTGCAATTGGTGATTTTCGTAACCTTTAAAAGTTGTTGCTGTAGGATTGAAAAGATGAAAAGCCACGGAAACTTTGGGGCTTAACCGATATTGAGCTCCCAGTTCGCCAGCCCATGCTATGGTTCTCTCATAGCCTTCAGCCCGGGCTGTAATAAAGTTTAATTGTAATCCTGCAGTAAACCGTGAAGATAATTTTAAACCATAAGCCAATCCGAATTTTTGAAGAGAATATACCGGAAACAGGTGAAAAGAATATAAATCCACAGCAAGGGCTCCGCTGCCTGCAGGCAAAACAAAAGAAAAGGCTCCTAGATTCAGCTGGCTGATATTGAATTTATTTTCAATAAAAACACCCACAATTGGGCTTTTCAGTTCCGCCAGCATTGCCTGATTGTTAAAAGCCGACCAGCTATCTTTCTGGAAAAGAGATGCATCGGCAAGAGACCGGCTGAGCGAACCTGCCTGAAAGCTGCCATTTTGAGCAAAAAGCCCGCTGGTGCTTAATGCCCCAAGGATAATAAGTATGACTCGAATAAATTTCATCAGGAAAATTCTATCAGTATATTGCTGTCTTTGTCAATACTGGTCATTTTTACAAGATTATCTTTGTTCATGGCTATTTCAAGTAGGCCGGTAACACCAAATATGGCAACAAACTCTGCAACAGGAACTTGATTATAATGATCGGAAATATTTTCGATAACATAACCCCCGGGGAGGTGAATTTTTATTTTTTTATAATGAGAAAATCTTTCGAAATGGTTTTTTGTAATATTGGTAATGGCATTTCCAAAATTATCTATATAAAGCACTTTGCCCCGAATGGCATTTTGTTCTATAATGGGTCTGACAGGCGTAAATGATTCCATTTCCTGAATCGGGGTTCCCATGTCATATTCATTTTGTTTGCGAGCGAGCTTGCAGGCTGCACGAGCCATCTCTTCCAGCAAAGGAAAAGTGGAAATCTTGTTTGGGTTTCTGTGTAATTTAATAATCCGGGTAGGAGGCTCGTCTAGTACCATACTTAAAATTCCATTGTTGTATGCAATAAAATGATGTTGCTTGTGCGAAACTATAATAATTTCTTTTTCAATATTCTGGTCAGAATCTACCGAAACAATGTGAATGGAATCTGGTGGAAAATAAGAATATGCGTTTCGCAATATAAAAGCTGCCTGAATGATATTGAAGGGTTCAATCTGGTGCGTAATATCTACTATGTAAATTTGATTAAGTTGAGATAAAATAAATCCTTTTACGGCTGCCAGGTAAAAATCCCGCGTTCCCAGGTCGGTTGTTAATGTAATTACAGCCATTTATTTGAAAATTGAGTGTATTTTGGCTTTGTTTTCGATATTCAATGTAGTTAATTAAAGGACAAAATTATTTTATTTTTGAATATTTTTAAACTTTGGCAATTTGAGAGATATTAAAATACCACTGGAAAACATTGATTTACTTGAATTCTTTGGTGTCAACAACAGCAAGTTACAGATAATCAGGACTTATTTTCAAGATTTAACGATTATTGGCAGAGGAAATCATCTTATCCTTTCAGGAGAGGAAAGCACGCTAAAAAGAGCAGAAGAAATCATCACAGCCTTGAAAGAATATTATTTACTTCATCATAAACTCCCGGAAAAAATAATTAACGAAGTATTGAATACTACTGGCGGTCAGAATCACTTCGACAAACAGGTTATTTTACATGGAAAAAACAACCGTTTGATTTATGCGCGGACACCCAATCAGTTAAAGTTGGTTCAGTCCATTGAAAAAAATGATATTGTATTTGCCATCGGCCCTGCAGGAACCGGAAAAACTTATACAGCTGTAGCACTGGCTGTAAAAGCTTTGAGAAATAAAGAAGTAAAAAGAATAATCCTGACAAGACCCGCGGTTGAGGCCGGTGAAAATCTGGGTTTTCTACCCGGAGATATGAGAGAAAAGATTGACCCCTATCTGCGTCCTTTGTATGATGCGCTGGATGATATGTTGCCTGCTGATAAAATGGCTGCCCATCTGGAACGAAAAGTGATTGAAATAGCTCCTCTGGCTTTCATGCGAGGAAGAACCCTTGATCATGCTTTTGTCATTCTCGATGAAGCTCAAAACAGTACGCAACTTCAATTAAAAATGTTTCTTACCCGTATGGGTCCATCTGCCAAGTTTATTATTACCGGTGACCTTACTCAAATTGACCTTCCCCCTAAACAAAACAGTGGATTGATTCAGGCCATTGAACTCCTCAATGGTATAAGAGGAATTGATGTTGTCAGGTTTACGGTAGAGGATGTAACCCGGCACCCCCTGGTAAAGCAAATTATCAACGCCTATGAAAAAATAAAAAAACAATAATATGAAATTGAACGCCTTACATGAATTTAATTTTGAATTTCCCCATCAGACAGGTTTTCACCGCGGCAAAGTGCGAGATATTTATGAATTCGGAAACTCATATCTGGCTTTTGTTGTATCAGACAGGATTTCTGCATTCGATGTGATATTGCCCCGCCCCATTCCTTACAAAGGTGAGGTTTTAAATCTGATAGCTGCCCGTTTTCTGGAAATGACAAGTGATATTGTTCCTAATTGGCTGCTGGAAGTACCTGATCCGGCTGTTTCTTTCGGAAAAAAATGCAAACCTTTTCCTGTGGAGATGGTCATCCGGGGATACCTGGTTGGTCATGCATGGCGAGAATACAGGGCTGGAAACAGAAACCTTTGTGGAAATCCTCTGCCTGAAGGTATGGTGGAAAATCAAAAGTTTGAAAAACCCATCATAACACCTACAACCAAAGCCACTGTAGGTCACGATGAAGATATCAGCAAAGATGAAATACTCGAAAAAGGTCTGGTCAGTGAGGAACACTGGGAACAGCTCGAAAAATACACTTATGCGTTGTTTGAAAGAGGCACCGAATATGCCCTTAAAAGAGGACTGATTCTGGTTGATACCAAATACGAATTTGGTCTGGCCGAAGATGGTACTGTCATGTTAATTGATGAAGTGCATACCCCTGATTCATCTCGCTACTTCTATGCTGAATCGTATGAAGAGAATTTTCGTAAAGGCAAAAGACAAAAGCAATTGAGTAAAGAATTTGTCCGTGAATGGCTGATGGAAAATGATTTTCAGGGACGACCTGGGGATATTTTACCCGAAATGACGGACGAAGTGGTAGATTCTGTTATGCACCGTTATGTTGAGCTTTATGAAACAGTTATCGGTGAAAAATTTATATTTTCCGACCGCTCCAAGCTTGAAGAACGGATTAAAGGCAATTTGATAAAAGTACTTGATAAATA
>CAYNBC010000069.1:3669-9173 GCA_964395255.1 uncultured Sphingobacteriales bacterium
AGCATGGAATTAAGGGCCGAAAACTTAGTTAAAATTTACAGGAGAAGAAAAGTTGTTAATCAGGTTTCCATTCGGATAAAAAAAGGAGAAATAGTAGGGTTGCTGGGTCCCAATGGAGCAGGTAAAACCACAACATTTTATATGATTGTAGGCCTGGTAGCTCCCGTAGAAGGTAAAGTTTTTCTGAATGAAAAGGATATTACTCGTTTACCCATGTACAAAAGGGGGCGAATGGGCATCAGTTATCTTCCGCAGGAAGCTTCTGTTTTCCGGAAATTGTCTGTGGAAAACAATATACGGGCGGTTCTGGAAATGACCCATATGACCCGCAAAGAACAGGAAATGAAGCTGGAAAGTCTGATTGAAGAATTTGGTCTTGAGAAAGTACGGAAAACGCGTGGTGATTTGCTCTCGGGAGGAGAAAGAAGAAGAACGGAAATTGCCCGTGCACTGGCCGTAGAACCTCATTTCTTCCTGCTTGACGAGCCTTTTGCCGGTGTTGACCCTATTGCTGTGGAAGATATTCAATCCATCGTGGCACGCTTGAAAAATAAAAATATTGGAATTCTGATTACAGACCATAATGTCCAGGAAACTTTGTCGATTACAGACCGTGCATACCTCCTTTTTGAAGGCAAAATCCTCAAGCAGGGCACAGCCGAAGAATTAGCAAAAGATGAGCAGGTGAGAAAAGTTTATCTGGGCAGACATTTTGAATTAAGAAAAAAACATTTTCAGGATGAAAACTTATAAATTTTTATGGGTATTTTTCATTTTCCCTCTGGTTATTCAGGCTTATCCCGGCAAAGTCGTGAATATGATTCGTACTCCGGGGAATTTTCCTACAGGGCTTACTTATGATGGTAAGTATCTGTGGGTAGCCGACAGAGCGGAAGATAAAATATTTCAGGTAGACCCTGTTTCCGGACAGATTAAAAAATTTATTACTTCACCAGCATACTGGCCTGCAGGTCTTGCTTATGACGGCAAATATTTATGGAATATTGATTTGAAAGGTGGCATTCCCCTGGCGGAGAATTATCAGGCTGTGATTTATAAAATTAATCCTGAAAACGGGGAAATACTGTCCACCCTGCCTGCACCAGCATCATGGGCGACAGGACTTGCCTTTGATGGTAAATACCTATGGTGTACTGATATTAAAAATGACCGGATTATTCAGTTTGACCCTGAGGATGGAACTACAATCATTTCCTTTCCTGCTCCTGGCCCTGAGTGCAGAGGAATAACATGGGATGGAAATTATTTGTGGGTTACCGATAGGTTGAATGACGAAATTTACATGCTGGAACCTCACGAAGGAACTGTTTTAATAGTGGCAGATGCTCCCGACCAATTTGCAACGGATATGACATGGGATGGGAAATATCTATGGGTTGCCGGTCATCAACAGAAAAAACTGTTCCGTCTTATCAGAAAAGACCAGGAAAAAATGAAAATAATGGCTGCAACCCATGCCCGTATTACTTATACACATCAAAGTACCAACCTGGGTCCGGGAACTGCAAAGGAAATTATGGTACATCTGGCTATCCCCGAAAACAGAGACAATCAAACCATTAATTCCATCCGTTATATTCCCGAACCTGACAAAATAGTTACTGACCAATGGGGCCAAAAGACAGCCTTGTATGTTTTTAAGGATTTAAAAGCAGGCGAAAAGAAGACAGTGCAAATGATTACCGATGCTATGATTTATGCCGTCCGCTATTTTATTTTTCCGGATGAGGTAGGCTCCATGGACGAAATACCAGCACATATTAAAAAAACATATCTTGTTGATGATGTAAAATATAATTTTAACCATCCGGTTATTCGGCATGCCCTGAAAGAAGCCGTTGGAAATGAAAAAAATCCTTACTGGATAGTTCGTAATATTTACCAGTATCTGATGACAAAAATGTATTATGAAATGGCAGGGGGATGGAATACTGCTCCCACAGTATTGAAAAGAGGAAATGGTTCCTGTTCCGAATACTCTTTTGTATTTATTTCAATGTGCAGAGCTGCTGGTATTCCTGCCCGTTATGTGGGCTCTGTCGTTGTAAGAGGAGATTTATCCGCTATGGACGATGTTTTTCACCGCTGGGTGGAAGTATATCTGCCGGGCTACGGATGGATACCTGTTGACCCTAGTGGAGGTGATTCTGAATCTACCCGGCATCAGGCTTTATATTTTGGCAACCTTGCCAACAGGTTTTTAATAACTACCCAGAGTGGAGGAGGCTCTTCTACGCTTTCATGGACTTATAATTCCAATGAATTCTGGAAAACAGAACCACAGACCTATATCGTTTTTGAAAACTATGCCGACTGGGAAGAGGTTGAAGAGTAATGGCTTTTGGTCGGGGATTATAACATGTTTTTGAATGAAATCCTTACCGTCTTTGTTGTTTATTTTCTTTTTGCCGGCATTCCTTGATGCCCAGATAATAATGTCGCCAGAGGTAGATTCCATACCCATGAGGGATGGGAAAAAACTGGCAGCCGACATTTATCTTCCGGATACGAATGGCAAATACCCTGTGATTTTAATTCAAACGCCTTATAATCGTTTACTTTATCGCCTGAACCTTCCATTCATTGGTAAAGATATAAAAAACAGTCCGTATGCTTTTGTAACGGTTGACTGGAGGTGTTTTTATGGCTCCAGGGATGCCTGTGTCCTGGTACCTGACAGAGGTAAAGACGGTTATGATGTGATAGACTGGATATCCAGACAACCCTGGTCGAACGGTAAAGTGGGAACTTACGGGCCATCGGCACTGGGAAAAATACAATTTATGACAGCCAGAGAACAACATCCGGCACATGTTTGCGCGGTTCCTCAGGTGGCTGCCCCCCAATTTATTTATCAGGAATATTTCCCCGGTGGTGTTTACCGTACCGAATATGTTCAACAACTGGATGCTCTCGGCTTTGGCATGTCGCAGATTCTGCTGGCCCATCCCTATTACGATAACTGGTGGAAATTATCGGACTTTGTGAGCTGGTACCCCAATAAAATTAAAATCCCGGTGTTTTATGTCGGAGGCTGGTTCGATCATAACATTCGTGAAATGTTCGATTATTTCGATACTCTTATTCAGGTATCTTCTTCAGCTCAAAAATCACAGTTAAAAATGCTTATTGGCCCATGGTCACACATGACTATTGACAGGGATGAAGTAGGGGATCTGGATTTTTCACCGGTAAAAGGAATAGCCGATTCACTGGCTTTCTTATTTTTTGATTATCATCTCAGAGGAGCCAAAAATGGCTGGCCTTTTAAACCCCGGTTCATGTTTTACGGACTTGACTGGCATTCATTTTCCCAATACAGTGTACAAAGCTATTCAACCGATAAAGAAAAAGGCTTGTCCGATAGTCTTGTTCTCCTGAAACTTGATGATTTCCTGCCTGATTCGCTGCTTTTTATTGCCAATCCGCGTTTTCCTTCTCCAACCATAGGCGGACCTGTTCTAAGGCTTGACCTGGAACAGGGCCCCGTAGATATTTCTTCCGTCATTCACGAGGACAGTTCACATATTTTTATTGCCATTCCCATTCAAGAAGGTGAAACCCTGTCTATAAGAGGACCTTCGTTTTTACATGCAGAGGTTTCGTCAAATTGCAAGGATATGGACCTGGCTGTCCGGTTGGCTGTAGGAAGCCAGTCTTCTCCGGAAAAAATTATTATTGCAGATGGAATAGCCAGAGCCCGGTTCAGAAATGGTTTTGAAAAAAAAGATGAACAGTTTCTGAAACCCGGACAACATGTCGAGCTGAACATCGAATTTCCTCCTCAGTTTATAACACTTTATGAAGGTGCTGTTTTGTATATCATTATCAGTGGCTCCAACTATCCTCGCTTCGACCTGAACCTGAACAATGGTGGAGAAATGTATCAGCCTGGTGATACACTAACAGCTTATAATTATTTGTTTGGTGGAAACAAAACTTATTTTCGTTTTGCCGGTTATTACCGAAAAATATCTGGTACGGCTCCTGTTTACGAGCCAAAAGTGGAAATTTATCCTAATCCCGGGTCTAACATCATCTTTCTAAGTGCAGGGAAAACACGAATTGAAAATCTGAAAATATTTGATTTGACTGGAAAGTTAATGCTAACTAGAACTTTTCCTCCGCCTTCTATAAATGTTACTTCCTTAAAACCCGGGTTTTACATTATTCAATGTACACTTCATGGAAAGAAATACTTCTGCAAGTGGGTTAAAAATTATTGAACTCACTGCAGATAGCTGATTGAAATAGATATCAGGTTTAAAGGTTTCAAAAACAGGATTTTACATTTACCATAAAAAAGAATATAACCTGACCAGGGAGCTTGCATATTCTTTCCTGGCCATATTCAACGCTTCAATACTCTGATGGTAAAACTCAACTTCATGCAGATATTCTATATAAGACAATTCCTTGTTTTCAAAAGCTTTGTTGATTGTTTGAAGAGTCAGGGCACCGGAAAAATAATTTTCGTATGTCTCCATGCTTTTTTTCCAGAACAATGCTTCTTCATAAAATTGTTTGTATTGAGTAAACAATTCTTCTTTTTGAGCCATATATTGGTTTTGATAGTATGTGTTTAATGTCTGGTATGTTTTAAGTTGATATTGGTTCTGGAAAACGGGAATAGCCATTCCCAGACGAATTCCTCCAAATCGAGCACCGGGTTCATTTTCCTGTTCATAGCTTAATTCAAATGTGGGTATATTTTGCTGTCTGGCAAGTTTTACATTTAATTCATTTAAGTTCATTTGGTATTGAAGATATGTTAAAGTTGTATGTTTTTTTTCCAGACTGTCCTGAAGTTGTTCCCATGACCATAATTCCCATACAGGATAAGTTGTATCTGAAACCATCCATTCCACTCCACCGTTCAATTGTTTCAGTTTCTTTTCAACCTGTTTAATTTCAAGTACATTTTTTGAAAGATTTTGTTCTGCCTGAATATAGCTGAACAATATTTTATTATTTTCAAGACGGGTCATATTTCCCCTTTCAAGTTCTTTCTGGTAGTAACTTTTAAGAAGGGAGGCATTTTTAAATAAATCTTCATGAATTTTTCTTTGTTTTAGCAGGTAAACATATTCAATATAGGTTAAGGCTGCTTCTTCAAGTATTTTGATTTTTTCGGTTTGGAATTCATTTTCAGCGATTTGTGTATGATGACTGGAGATTTTTTTCCGGGTTTGATAAACAAGTGGATATTCAAAGCCCAGACCGACCGAGTAATAAGTTTTTCCCTGCCCTGAACCTGATAAATCAGCAAGTCTTGTGTAACCCAGAAAGGGTTCAGGATTAAATATGCCCTGTTTTCCTTCTGTTTTAATAGCTTCTTTTTGTTCGAATGCAGATTTTAAAATGAGGTTGTTTTGTTCAACGGAATTTAGATAATCTGTGAAGTTACTTTGTGCACTCAACATTATAGGAACACCAATGAAGTAAATTAGCCATAAATGTTTTTTCATTTTTTTACCTTTAAA
>CAYNBC010000070.1:0-9014 GCA_964395255.1 uncultured Sphingobacteriales bacterium
ACCATTCTCCTGCAGGGATACTGGGGTCTCCCACAAGCGGGTAATTTCCATCACCAGTGCACAGGGTATCATCGTTACCGGCATCTACAACAGGTAAATCATTGATTTTAACATAGGAAGAAGCACTGTCTTCACAACCAGTAATGGGATTCACTACATGTACTGTTACTTTATGCAAACCGGGGCCTGCCAGCTTGGGATGAAACTGGTCATAAGACGGAAATACAGGTACCAGTGCATCTGGCGTTGTAGAACTTGTCCATGTTCGTGTAGTTGTAATGGGATTGGTTGTTACATAATCATTCAATGTTAGTACTGCGCTATTTTCAAAATCCACACAACGCTCGGGTATAGGACTGAAGGTAATATCCGGTAATGGATTTACCTTAACCCTTACAGTGGTAGAATCGCGGCATTCAACACCATCGATGGTTTCGGTTACAAGCAACTTATAATCCGTGGTAGTAGATGGTGCTACCTGAACCGATTGTGAATTCTGGATAAATGTGCCTCCGTTGTACCATAAATAATTTACATTGCTTGTTCCTGAACCTGTAGTTTGCGCAGTTAAAGTAGCCACTTCACCATAGCAAATGGTGGTTCCATTGGCTGCTGCTATTATCTGGGGGCTTTTTACCACCGTTAATGTGTCGTCTCCATAACAATTCAGACTGTCAAGAACATGAAAGACAAATTTTCCTGAATCACTGATATTGATTTTATCCGTGGTTGAAAGTACATTTTCATCTTTATCTGTCCACCACAGCGTTTTTAGGCCGTTTTCATCCAGTGTATATGTTCCTGTAACTAATTGGGAGCCATAACTACACAATCTTATATCCGGGCCGGCACTGACAACAGGTTGATTGTGCACATTAATATATATGTTGTCAGAAGCCTGGCATCCCAGTGTATCCTCAACTGTAAACTGGATGTTTGTATCGCGGGTTACCGTGAGATGCTTATAACTCAGAGTGTCAGATGGAGAAGTATTCCATGAAAAGGTAACATCTCCACTATTGTACATATACCTTGCAAAGAAAGTAATTGTGTCTCCAAAGCAAAGATTGGTATCGCTAACGGGGACAATAGATAAAAATGTATCCACCTCAACTGTATCATAATATGTTCTTTCACATTGTTTGGCGGTCATTGTCATGGAATAGGGATAGCGTCCGGGACCATTAAACTTGTAGTGAGCCACGGGCCCGTTTTTGGTAAAGCCCGGATTAAAGTTACCTACCCACTTATAGCTTGGACTGGCGCCCACAATAGGCGTGGCAATAAACCAATAATCACCGCAACCACTGTCAACAACAGTAATGTTGGCTCGTGGCAGGGGCTTGACCAGTATCTGATAAGCCCTTGTGGAACTACCGTTTACAGGGCAGGCATCATCCTTGACTGTAACGGTAAACACATAGGGAATGGGGCTTGCATGCGCCTCACTCGGTGTCCATGTTAAAGTACCCGTGGGATGTTTAACCTGATTGTTGTTATCCGACCAGATAGCTCCCGGTATGGCTCCGTTCCAGCTAATCCGAACCGTATCATCCGTATCATAATCGTTGGTCGCTATAGAAAAGGTAACCGGACTACCCGCACATGTTTCCTTATAGAATGGCCCACTCATAGTGGGTGGATGGTTATTAGGACAGTTGATAACTATAATTTGCAGGTCTCTTCGTATTTGACCTATAAAAGTGCCATTTCGATACTCTTTCACCGTAATAGCCATCACAGTCTGTTCAATTTTCATAGGCCGGAAGGATATGTCACCCGTTACGGGATCGAGGTGGAAACCTCTTGGGAAAGGCAGATTGGCATTGGGAAATCCCCAGAAAAAGATAGGTTTGTTGTAGTCGTAAGCACCGGTATAAGGAATAGTGGAACCGGCACCTTGAAGCGGATAAGTCCATTCATAACCAAAGGAGTCCAACAAACCTCCTGAAGAACCCATATCAAGGTCATTTACACCATGGTTAAACATAAAATCCTGGCCAATACATATAATAGCTATCGGGGGGTTAGTAAAAGTAGGAGAGTTATCGCAAGGATTAACACAGCGGTTTAAAATAGCCTCAATATAAAAGTTTTTACTGGCAGCACCTGTTGTAATGGTTGTATTTCTGCAGCACATTGAATAAGACATAACAATTTCACAACAGGAACCGGCACCACTTAATACAACCAACTTTTGAAAAACATATTGTTCAATACCATACGGAAAAGAACAACTACGGGATTGACATCTTGTACAGCTCGACCCACAGGTGGGAGTAATATCGACAGGCGCAGGTTTGGCAATGTTTACAGATGTTATGGTTTGACCGGTAGATTTGCATTTGAACGGTATGTTTGCGTTGCTCAACTGCACACCGTTACAGTCCCTGTAAATAACGAGCCGAACCATAAAACTATCCTGTCCGACACAAGTCCATGTTATATCGGAACCCATCATGTGGGTAGCCTGTACTTTCTGCTCTGAAATACCGAAAAAAATGATTGTTAATGCTACAAATGCCAGGATTTTTCTCATAATTTTTTAATTTTTTTCACTTTACAAAAATAAATAATTTGATTTGCGTGGTGATGAAGAATTCAAATTTCGGCAGTTAGTATAAGCATATTTTACAGGTAACCTGATAAATTCGAACGGATTTCAAGCATTCCTTATCTTTGCAGAAATAATTTTTATGAAAACCTCTTTTGTATTTATCGTTCTGGCAGTTGTTTTTTCACTGCAAACATGGGCACAGTTAATCACTACAGACCCGGCTTTTCCCCAAAGTAATCAGAGTGTAACCATTTATTTTAATGCTGCCGAAGGAAGTAAAGGATTAAAAGGTTATACGGGTGATGTTTATGCTCATACTGGTGTTATTACCGACAAAAGCACTTCCGGATCGGACTGGAAATATGTCAAAACACAATGGGGACAGAATACCCCTGAAACCAAACTAACCCGGATTTCCAATGATTACTATAAGCTGGTTATATCACCTTCCATCAGAAGTTTTTATGGCGTACCGGCCAATGAAACCATTAAAAAAATGGCATTTGTTTTCCGGAGTGCTTCTCAGGTCAACGGTCAATGGCTTGAAGGAAAAACAGCTGATTTTGGAGATATATTTGTTGATGTTTTTCAGCCCGGCTTAAATGTTTATTTTGAAACCCCTACTGAATACAGCCTTATATTAGAGCCCGGTGATACACTAATAATTAAGGCCGTAGCTACAGGTGCCGATACGCTTGACCTTTATATGAACCAGGTTTTAAAAAAGGAAGTTATAGGTGCAAATGCTGTTACCGATACGGTGATTGTTCAGAATGCTGGAAAATACCGCATTAAAGTTATTGCCCGTGGTGGAGGTGAAAGCAAATCCGATGAGTTTGTTTATTTTGTCAGGACTTCTCCCACTATTGCTTCACTACCTGACGGTGTGCATGATGGAATAAATGTTCTCAATGATAGCACAGTAACCCTTGTCCTGTATGCTCCCGGGAAAAGCTATGCTTTTGCTATGGGAGATTTCAACAACTGGGAACCCGGTCCTGATAATTATATGAACCTGACACCTGATGGTAATAGATTCTGGGTTACCATTACAGGCCTGACACCAGGAACCGATTATGCTTTTCAATACTGGGTAGACGGTACTATTAAAATCGGGGACCCGTATTGTGAACTGGTGCTGGACCCATGGAACGACAAGTATATCGATTCTGCAACTTTTCCCGGTTTAAAACCCTATCCGGAAGGTAAAACTACCGGTATTGTTTCTGTTCTGAACACTTCACCTCCCGCATATCAATGGACTAATACACAGTTTAACGCCCCTGATAAAGCTGACTTGATTATATATGAACTTCTCGTCAGAGACTTTACTTCTGCCCATAATTACCAGGCCATTATTGATACGCTGGGATACCTGAAGCGATTGGGCATAAATGCCATTGAACTTATGCCTGTCAATGAATTTGATGGTAATTCTTCATGGGGTTATAATCCCGCCTATTATTTTGCTCCTGACAAATATTATGGAACCAAGAACAAACTAAAAGAATTGATTGATTCCTGTCATAGCCTGGGAATTGCCGTCATTCTTGACATGGTTCTGAACCATTCCTTCGGTCAATCGCCCCTGGTAAAATTATACTGGGATGCAAAAAACAACCGTCCGGCTGCAGATAACCCCTGGTATAACCCGGTTCCCCGTCATGACTTTAATGTGGGTTATGATTTTAACCATGAAAGTGCCGCCACCCAATTTTTTGTAGATAGTGTGGTTAAATTCTGGCTGGCAGAATACAAAGTGGATGGTTACCGTTTTGACTTATCCAAAGGATTTACCCAGAAAAATACACTCGGCAATGCAGCTGCCTGGGGGCAATATGATGCCAGCCGCATTGCCATTTTAAAAAGAATTGCAGATGCCATGTGGTCTGTTAATCCCAGGGCCTATGCAATACTGGAGCATTTTACCGAAAACAGTGAGGAAAAAGAATTAAGTGATTACGGATTGATGCCCTGGGGCAACATGAACCATGCCTACGGTGAAGCTTCGATGGGATGGGTACAGGGTTCCAATTCCGATTTGAGCTGGGGGTATTACAAAAACAGGGGCTGGTCGAAACCTCATCTGGTCAGTTACATGGAAAGCCATGATGAAGAAAGAATGATGTTCCGGAATTTGAAATATGGTAATTCGGGCAATCCTTCCTACAACATCAAAGACACAGCCGTTGCCCTGAAAAGAGTGGCTCTGTCGGCTGCTTTCTTTTTTACCATTCCTGGGCCTAAAATGATTTACCAATTTGAAGAACTGGGCTACGATTATTCCATTGATTATAACGGCCGGCTGGGAGAAAAACCACCAGCATGGCATTATTTACAGGACCCTGCCCGCAATGATTTGTTTAAAATTTTCTCAGCACTTGCCCATCTTAAAACCTCATGGAAGGTATTTCAAAGCACTAATGTATCTGCAGATTTAAGCGGAGCCCAGAAAAGAATCAATCTGGTTCATCCCGATTTGTCGGTGACGGTCATTGGCAATTTTGATATTTACGGAGCCTCGGTAAATCCTCAATTCACTTTTCCCGGACGATGGTATGATTTTATTTCCGGTGATTCCATTTCGGTTTCGAACACCAGCGACCCCATTTATCTGGAACCTGGTGAATTTAGAATTTATACCAGTAAAAATATCAGTGGTAATCTGTCTTTGCTGAGTACCAATAAAAAATTAATCACACTGGATTACACCCAGAACAGTCAGGATACTTTTCAAATTCAATCCAATATTAGCTGGTCTATCAATTATCAGGCAGGATGGTTACAGGTTCAACCTGTTTCAGGTAAAAACAATAAAAAAATTACTGTAAAAGCACTGAGTGAAAACAAATCCACTCAACCTCGAAGTGCTGTACTCCAGATTGTAGGTGCAGGTGTACAAGCTGTAACAGTAAAGGTAATTCAAAATGCGCAGCCTCTTTTTGAACTGGAAAAGGACACCGTGTATCTTGATTCGCTGGCCAATTCTTCTACACAGGTAAAAATAACCACCAATCTTTCATGGACAGCCAAATCAAGCCAGAGCTGGTGCTTATTTTCACCATCTTCGGGGCAGGGTGATACAACGATAAAAATTGTCTCTGCTTCACCCAACAAAACAGGAAAAGCTCGCGTTTCGCAAATCACTTTTACTACTCAGGAACTGGGGGATAAGATTCTTACCGTTGTTCAAAGCTCCTTCCCGACATCGGTGGAAGAGAAGCCAGTTCCTCTGTTTACCCTGTATCCATCTCCTTCATCAGGCCTGATATATGTCCGTTTTTCAGAAAAAATCACGGGAACTTTCTCCATATTAAACCTGCAGGGTCAAACAATTTACAAAACCCGGGTCCGGGAGCAAGGATTAAGGCTCGATTTATCCTCTTTGCCTGACGGAATTTACATTGCCCGGCTGAATACCGATAAAAGAATCTACTACGCCCGTTTCATAAAAAAATAACATGAATGAAGGGGACCATTTTATATATGGTCTTTATCATTTTCTGGGCAGGAATTCTCAAGGCCCAGACATATCATAGTATAACCATCGGTGATGCTACCAATGATTTTTCTTCTACCTATGAACAAATGGGCACCGAAAACGGACGAACAGCTTATATAACATGGGACGCCAGCAAATTTTATATAGGTATAACCGGTAATCCCATTGTCAATACATCCAGTTCATTGTATGTAGTTTTTGATACAGACCCCGTGTGGGACAACGATTCCCGTAGCGGAAACGGAAGGTCCGATCAGCCTACAACCGATGGAGGCGGTGCCACCTATCCTTTCAATGCAGATGTTATCTATCTCTTTTATCAAACCACAACAAATGATGCTACCATTCAGAACCCTGCACCGGGCGATAAATATACCGTTTCCTCGGGGAGCTGGTCCAGTTCTTCCATTTCTTCAGGGGTCAGAATCAGAAGGCATGACACCTATATTACAGACCTTGAAATTCCCTGGTCGGATATTGGAATAAATGCCGGAGATGAGTTTAATGTATTAGTTTATGTTTGCAATTATTTTACGGGAACGCACTTTGCGCAGTGGCCTACCGGTAATGCCAACGGTAGTGCCGTAACTTTTAAAGATTTTTACAGTTTTAAACGCGAAAGCTCGATCAATCCCAATGACGGAATTTATTATTCTTACCGTGAAACCATAGCTGGTTATTCCATCGGCAATAATTATTATGGTTCCATATTTTTTGTTCCTTCTTCGTCTCAGACATATTACTGCAATGCTCTCATACATATGGGCAGGCATTTGTATATCGGCCCGAATGCCACATTCAGCATGGGCAACAATGCTGCAGATTTAGTCATTGACGGCAATTTGTGCAACAAAGGCACACTTGAATTTTCATCCAACAGCTCACCGGGTCTTATCAAGGTAAAAGGACACTTTAAAAATTCCGGTACCATCACTCACCATAATGTCGCCATGCAATTCACCGGAACGGCTGAGCAAAAGTTTTACGGACAGGCTTCCCTGTATGATGTAGTTCTGAACAACACGGGTACTTCGGGAGGCTTAACGGTTTACGGACATCTCAGCCTTTCCAATAATCTGACACTTACTGACGGCTTGCTTAAAATTCAGCCCCGCGCTATGGTAAAAGTAACCGGTACTTTATCTGTAAGTTCGGGGAGTATTACCATTAAATCCGATACTTCTGGAACGGGTTCCTTAATTCAAAACACTTCAGGAATTACAGCCACTGTTGAGCGATATGTGAGCGGTGGAAATAAATATCATTTTATTTCTTCTCCCATCAGCAATGCGACTGTTTCTGCCATACTGGAAAACTACAATGCCTATAAATATGACGAATCCAATACAAGTACCAGCCAGGATGACGGTTGGACAAGGGTATTTGCCGGCAACAGCATGACGGCAGGCCAGGGTTATGCCGTTCCTTATTCAAACAATACTACTCTTTCTTTTACAGGTACCTTAAATACAGGAACTATCAATCTTTCAGGAGTTACCTATACCTCTTCGGGAAATAGTAATGCCGATGGCTGGAACCTGATTGGAAACCCGTATCCTTCGGGATTGTTACGAACTACTTTTGTGAGTGCCAACACCAATATCAGCGGGACTTTGTATTTCTGGGACGATCCGGGAACAGGCGCTTCGACATACAACCGCACAGCTGATTATGCCGCTATCAACAATTCGGGTGCTGTGGCTGCTTCTTCGGGCAGTGTAGGCCAGGCACCCAATGATACTATTGCCCCGGGACAGGGATTTTTTATTAAAAGGCTTTCTACCGGAAGCAACACCATAACTTTTACCCCTTCTATGCAGGTTGATAAATATGCTGGTCCTCAGTTTTTTGTCCCTTCCCACAATCAAATTCAACGCATCTATCTTGCCTGTGAATCCGATTCCGGTGATTACAACGAAACCTTAATTGCTTTCAGCGAGGATGCTACCAATGGTTTTGACCGCCTTTATGACGGTATAAAATTGAAAGGAAATCCCAACCTTTCTTTTTACAGCTGCATGGATAATTATCATTACTGTATTCAGGCAATGCCATTGCCCATTAAGCCTGTGGTAATACCTCTGGGAATTGATGCCGGACACAGCGGAACATATAGTATCGCTCTGGTTTCCATTGAAAATTTTGATTTAGCCCCTGAAATTTATCTGGAAGACCGGTTTGAAAACCGGTTTATCCGGTTAAAAAACGGAGACAGCTATAATTTCAGCATAAATGCTGGTATTTGGAATAACCGTTTTTACCTGCATCTGGTTCCCGCAGTATCTGGCAAAGGCGAAAATGCAGCTGTTAAAAAAAATATTGCTCAAATCTTGCAATGGGAAGACGAAATTTATGTTTATTATACCGAAAGTGGTTCAGCCAGATTCACTATAACAGATATGAACGGCAAAGTGTGGTTAAGTAGAGAAATACAAAGTGGATTGCCTGTAAAAATTCCTGCTGGCCGTTTGCCTGGTGGTATCTACATGGGAGCATTTGTTATTGAAAAATCAAATTTTAATCATACAAAAAATCTATTTAAAAAAATTATTATTTTTGAAAAAAATTAGCAAAATATGAAAAGAATATTTACACTTTTGGGCGTTTTATTTGCGATTTCTGTTTATTCCCAAAATGCCATTGTCGGAAGTGGATTTACAACCGGATGGGGTAGTAGTTCATGTACGGGAATGAATGCTACAGATTTTGAGTATTTTAGTTCGAGTGCTGGTGGTTCCTGGATTAGAGAAGAAACTGCAAACGGTACTGGAAATCAATATTTCAGACTAGGAGTTGATTGGTCTTCCAACTATAGACAACATACAATAACTATTGGTTCTGATGTTCAGGTGTATCCGGAAACGGAGTATACTCTTAATTCGAATTGTACTACTACTGGAGCCATGTATATTAATGTTAGTAATAGCTCTTATAAATATGTTTTTAAAACTAAAG
>CAYNBC010000071.1:0-8976 GCA_964395255.1 uncultured Sphingobacteriales bacterium
GCTCGGATGTGCAGTATGGAAGTATTTGGGCACTGGTTATTTTTCCTCGCTCACGAAAATTTCGTAGCTGCAGAGCCCGTCCCTGCAAAACCATTCATAAAGAACTGTAGGCTGCCTTTATTCAATGCCCATTAAAAAACTTTTTGGGCAGCGCAAAGAAGTAATAAAATATTTAACTCTCAATCCACCAATAAAACAAAACCCTTCAAATATTCTCCTTCCGGATGGAAAATATTGACAGGATGGTCAGGGGGCTGAAAAAGCTGATGGAGAATAGCAACTCTTCTACCGGAATTTGCTGCGGCCACAAAAATAGCCTGCCTTAATTCGGCCGCAGAAATGGCCTGCGAACAACTGAAACTGAACAATACACCTCCTTTGTTGAGTATTTTTATAGCTGCAGCGTTGATGTTTTTATAGTGAATCATGGCGTTTTTTCTATGTTTGATATGCTTTGCAAATGCGGGTGGGTCTAGTATGATAACATCATACATGCGGGAATTGTTTTTAAAAAAATCCTTGATTTCAAGCTGGTAATTTTCCACTTTGTTTTCCACTCCGTTTAAAAGATAATTTTTTTCAGCCAGTTTTAAGGCGGGTTCAGAGCTGTCAACAGTTATGACTTGCCTGGCACCGGCCATGGCTGCATATACCGAAAAACCTCCGGTATAACCATATAAATTGGCCACACTTTTATCCTTGCAGAACAAGCTTAATAGCTTCCTGTTTTCGCGCTGGTCCAGAAAAAAACCCGTTTTTTGTCCCTGTTTGAAATCAACAAGAAAATGTAGTTTATTTTCAAGGATTTCAACAGGCGAAGGGCATTCTCCAAGAATAAAACCATCCTCATTGAAATTTTGAAACCTGGGGGGCAACGTAGCTTTGCTTTTATTGTAAACGGCTTTTATCCCGTGGAGCTCATTTTTCAAAATATGGGCAATCATTTCTTTATTCAAATACATACCTGCACTATGGCATTGCATTACTACGAGGCCGTTGTAATAATCAGCAATCAAGCCCGGTAAATCATCTCCTTCTCCGTGAATGAGGCGAAAAGCATTGGTCCCCTGATTGTTTATCAATCCCAATCTTTTTCTTCGTTCTATAGCCTGGTGTATTTTTTCACCCCAGAAATGCTCATTAATCTCAAGCCTTTGAAAACTTAATATCCGGACGCTGATAGAACCCGGCTGGTAATGTCCTGTAGCAAGATAATTACCTTGATGGTCAAAAACTTCCACCAGATCACCTTCATTGACAGGGCTTTCCATTTTTTCAATAGCTCCTGAAAAAATCCATGGATGTTTTCTTTTGATGGATTGTTCTTTGTTTTTCTTAAGTATAATGACCGGATAATGCATAAGCCGATGAATAAGAGTTAATATTTCCCGTGTAAAAATACATGAAATATTTGCATTCCGGACTTCAATAACAGGAATGAAGCAGTCTGGATTTAGCTTAAGAGGCTAAGCCTGATGAAAAATGCTTCATGGTATTAACACGAACATTGCGACTGAGAATCCTGAACCGGGGGACAGGGCACAGAACCATAGCTACAATATACACAACAATCGCCTTCCAATGGCTTTAATACTTGATGGCAATTCTCACATTCATAGTAGAAAGTACATGAATCTTCAGGCATTTGTTCAAGTTTTTGATAACCGCAATGTGGACAGGTAATCAGAGATTCGTATGTAATTTTTGAGTTCATGGTAAAAATTTTTATCGAAAATCAGTAAATGCAAAATGCATGCTTGTAGTTAAAATTCCGGTTTTTAATTGTAATAATACTTAAAATCAGCATCAAATTTCATCAATAAGGCGAGCATAGAAACAAAGCCAATAAGAGAAGAACCTCCATAACTAATAAAAGGCAACGGAATACCAATAACGGGGAGCAAGCCCATGGTCATTCCCAGGTTGATGGTTATATGGAAAAACAGGACCGAGAGCACACCATATGCATAATTCCTGACAAATCTGAATTTCTGTTTTTCAGCTATGACCAGAATGCGGTATAGCAATATAAAAAATAGAAGCAACAGAAAAGTACTTCCCCAGAGCCCCCATTCTTCTGCTACGGTGCAAAAAATAAAATCTGTACTTTGTTCAGGAATAAAATTAAACTTGGTTTGCGTGCCTTTGAGATATCCTTTGCCTTTAAAGCCGCCCGAACCAATGGCAATCAATGCCTGATGTACATTGTAGCCTGCACCTTTCAAATCTTTTTCTTTACCCAGTAGCACATTGATTCGTGTCTGTTGATGGGGTTGAAGAAAATGATGAAAAACATAATCACCACTGTACATATAACCTGCTGAAATCACCAGTACAATCAAAACCAGTATACTGGCTTTCACTTTTTCGTTGGTTTGCAGGATAAATAAAATTCCCAGCGCAAAAATTACAATAAGAATAATGTAAATATGAACCAGCATGGAGGCCACAAACAGGATGGCTGCAACAATGGGAATCCATAAAAAGGCAGGATTTAATCCCTGACGGAACAACAACAAGGCAAAGGACACGAAAACGAGCGCAGAGCCAAAGTCATTTTGAAGAATAATCAGAAACATCGGTAAACCAATGATAATGGCTGATACAAGTATATGTTTGAAGCGAGTGAGATCGATGGTTTCCCTGTCAAGGTACCGTGCCAGGGCAAGCGCTGTCGCTAATTTGGCAAATTCAGAAGGTTGAACATTAAAAAATCCAATTTTCAGCCAGCTCTTTGAACCTGCAATTTCCTGCCCTGTAACCAGCGTTACAACCAGCAACAGCAGTGTTCCGGCATAAATAATCCAGGCCATATTGAGGTAAAAACGGGCGTCAATAAGCAGAATAACAAAAAACAGTAAAAAAGAAACACCTACCCATACGAGCTGTTTTCCAAAGGAAGTGGTTAAGTCCAGTATTTTCTGGTTTTGTTCGTTGTATTCAGACGAATAAATATTGATAAGACCTGCTATTACCAGTATGGCGATGGTAAATAATAAAACACTGTCAATATTTTGGAATCTTTTGGAATTACTCATTTTTCAATAAAGTGGTTTGAACATGTGTGGAATCTGACGGGTTAAGAAAATTTCCCTGAAGCATGATTTTCTCAATAAATTCTGTTTCCTGGCTGATTTTCCCTGTCAAATACTTTTCAATGGCCAGCATGCAAATGGGGGCTGCCCAATGTGCACCCTGCCCAGCATTTTCAATGACAGCAGCCACAGCAATACGTGGCTGGTAACGGGGTGCAAAAGCAATAAATACGGAGTGGTCTTCCCCATGTGGGTTCTGGCTGGTTCCTGTTTTACCGCATATTTTTAACTTTTTAAAATAAGGCCCATACCGGATGGCTGTACCTTTAAGCAAAACATCCTGCATGGCTTCGGAAACAAGGGAATAATAATGGCTGTCTATGTCCGTATATTTTTTGGTAATGGGAATATATTCAATGACTCCGCTGGGATGCTGTATAGCCCTGACGATATGGGGTTTGTAATAATAACCTTTGTTGGCAACAAGGGCCGCAAAATTAGCAAGCTGAAGGGGTGTAAGACTGATTTCAGCCTGACCAATGGCCAGAGAAATGATGTGGGGATAAGACCAGCGGTTTTTACCGTACATTTTGTCAAAGCGTGCTGTTGAAGGTAAAATACCGGGTGATTCGTGGTCGAGGTCAATACCGGTTTTCTCACCGAAATTAAATTGAAGCATATATTCCCGCCAATGATTATAAGACTCGTAAATATTGGAAAACTTTGGACTTGTCATCAGATTCCTGAATACATAGCAATAATATGCATTGGACGATTTTACAATGGAAGTGTATAAATTAACCGGGCCAAATACATGGTCTCCGATTCGTAAGCCGGGTAGATAAAATCCTCCATTGACCTGATAAGTGGTTTGAGGGCTAACGGCATGCTCCTGCAAACCGGTAAGTGCCATGGCTATTTTGAAAGTGGAGCCCGGAGGATACATGGCTGAAATAGCCCGGTTAAACAGGGGTTTTGATGGGTTGGTAATCAATTCTTGATAATACTCCGACCTTTTTCGTGTGTTTAACAAACCGGGGTAAAAATCCGGATTACTGACAAGGGCTAGTACTTCGCCAGTAGAGGGTTCAATGGCTACAAAACTGCCGGCTTTGTTTATCATAAGTTTTTCTACATATGCCTGCAGGGAAGCATCGACACCTGTAATAAGATGCGAGCCGGCCACGGCCTCCCTGTCTTCTGCTCCGTTGAGATAACTTCCCTGTTCTACATTAAATACATTGACCAGAACGAAACGAACCCCATTTTGACCCTTTAATGTTTTTTCGTAATATTTTTCCAGACCTGATATACCTATAAAATCACCGGGCTGGTATTCATGGTTGGATTGTTTTATTATTTCTTCGCTTACTTCACCGATATAACCCACAAGATGGGATGCTGTATGTAACGGATAATGACGCACCGTTCTTTTTTCAAAATAAAATCCTTTGAAATCATACATCCGTTCAAGCATCTGACTGCCTGTTTCGAGTGTAATATTACGCAGAAAAAGGGAAGGTTTGTAGCGGGAATAATGAATGGCTTTTGTCATTTGTTCCTGGAAATAATCCATGGAAATATCCAGTATTTTACAGAATTCGAGGGTATCTTTTAACCGGACTTTGGATGGAATTACCATAAGGTCATAAACAACTTTGTTGGTAACCAGAGGTTTTTGATGACGGTCGAGAATCAAGCCGCGGGGCGGATAAACTGTTTTTTTTTGCAATACATTTTCTTCTGCAAAATATTTATATTCTTTTTTAAATATCTGCAACTGAACCAGTCGAACCCAGTAAATCAATAATATACCTGCAATAAATGCAAGGATAATTTTCTGTCTGTTCCGGTAAATGATCATGGGCTGAGGTTCACGCTTTTCTAAACAAAACCAGCTCAAGAACAAAGATAAATAAGAAAGAAAAAACCGAACCCAGAAGAATATTTAAAAGCAGATAAGGAAAATGCTGGAATGTAAAAGCTTCGAGCACCAGAATAAAACTCTGGAAAATCAAAACATAGATGCCCAGTAAAATGATGAAAGGCTGGAGACCAATACTGTTTATATGAGGATAAATAATATCTTCAGAATCAGCCTCCTGAATAATCATAGAAAACAGGTAAGGTCTGAGGAAAGCAGCAAAAACCAGCGCAGAAGAATGAAGCCCGTAATTTCCGCTCAGGATGTCCAGAAACAAACCGCTAACCAGAGCTACAAACATAAGAGCTGTGCGGGAATAACGGTGATGAAAGAGAAAAAGTAAATAAACACAAATGAAAGGATGAGCTCTACCGTCAAGTTGAATATTGTTGATAACAAAATGTTGTATCAAAAGGATTAAGACAAGTATAACGATATTTTTAAGCGTTTTATTCATCAGGCAATAATGATTC
The DNA here is from genome assembly GCA_964395255.1 of uncultured Sphingobacteriales bacterium. GTDB lineage: Bacteria > Bacteroidota > Bacteroidia > CAILMK01 > JAAYUY01 > CAYNBC01. Next base: position 5,433 of record CAYNBC010000071.1, read on the forward strand.
CAGTTGTTCTATCTCGTTTTGCAAAGTGTTGCGTATGATATAAACATGAGTAAGATTTTTCATTCTTTCGTTTAACCTGACGCGTATATGGTGAAAAGCTTCACCATGAACGGTTTTTACGCGTTCGACAATCCCGATGGGATAATTTTCGGGAAATATTCTGGAATAAGGGCCCACCACAACATGATCACCTTCATTTACTTTGATATGCACGGGAATATCATCCAGATTTACAAAAGATGGACTGATGCCGTCCCACGATACAGAGCCAACTTCACCGTTTTCAAGGATTTTGGCATTAACGCTGAAATCCAGATTTAAGATAGAAATAGCACGGGAAAAATGGGGGGAAACATCCACTATAATACCCACGATGCCATGGGGCGAAACTACTCCCATGTTTTTTTGAATACCCATATTTTTGCCTTTGCTCAACGTCATATAATTGTGCTTAAACGCTGTCTGGTTATTGATAACATGAGCATGATAGTACACAAAACGGTAATTGTATTGGGTGTCGGCTTTCTGAGTCAGGCTGTAAGCTGAATATAGCTTGCTCAGACGAGAGCGCAACCTTGCATTCTCACTTACCAGTGAGTCGTTGACTGTTTTCAGTCTGAAATATTTTTTCGTATTGAATACCCATTTGTTGACATTACCGCTTATTTCTGCTGAAGCTTCAGCTATCAAAGTCTGATGATAAAGACTGTATCTGAAAAGAAGGGATAAAGTAAAAAATTCCAATAATAGAAAAAGGAAGAAATGGCGATTTGAAAAGATAAATTGGATAAGTCTATTCATGCGTATAGCTCCAGCTCAACATCAAATCATGAAATTAAAAATTTAAATTTATCCATATTTTTTAAAGCAATACCGGTACCTCTGGCAACAGCGCGCAAGGGGTCTTCGGGCACATGAACAGGGAGTTTGTTCTTATCGGAAAGTCTTTTGGCAAATCCTCTCAGCAATGCACCGCCTCCGGTCACATAAAGACCGTTTTTGTAAATATCACTGGCCAGTTCAGGAGGGGTCATTTCAAGGACTTTCAATATGGCTTCTTCAATTTTAAATAATGATTTGTCAAGAGTTTGAGCAATTTCTCTGTAATTAACAGCAACCTGTTTGGGTATTCCTGTCATTAAATCTCTTCCGCTGACATAAAAATCATCGGGAGGATTTTCTAGTTCCATAAGAGCAGAGCCTACTTCAATTTTAATTCTTTCGGCAGACCTTTCACCAATGAGAATATTATGTTCTTTTCTCATGTATTCGATGATATCGTCATTAAATTCATCCCCTGCAACACGAAGCGATTGATCACATACAATACCACCCAGAGCAATTACGGCAATTTCGGTAGTTCCCCCACCAATGTCAATGACCATGCTACCTACGGGTTCTTCTACATCGATACCAATACCGATAGCAGCAGCCATGGGTTCATATATCAGTTTCACTTCTTTGCAGCCTGCTTTTTCGGCCGAATCTTTTACGGCCCGTTTTTCCACTTCGGTAATACCAGAAGGAATACATATCACCATACGAAGGTGTGGAGAAAATATGCTTTTTTTACGCTTAACCATATTAATCATGCCTCTAAGCATTTGCTCGGCAGCGTTGAAATCGGCTATAACTCCATCTTTTAAGGGTCTGATGGTTTTTACATCCTGATGTGTTTTACCATGCATTTGCATAGCCTGTTCACCTATGGCCAGTACTTTGTTGGTTTTTGCATCCAGCGCGATAATGCTGGGTTGTTCAACAGCAATTTCATCATTATAAATGATGATGGTATTTGCTGTACCCAGATCAATGGCCATATCCTGCACAAAAAAATTAAAAAGTGCCATCTGCATTAATGTTTAAAATGTCTTATACCGGTAAAAATCATAGCTACATTATGTTGATTGCAAAAATCAATAGAATCCTGGTCACGAATGGAACCACCAGGTTGAATTACGGCTGTAATACCTGCTTCGTGTGCCAGTTCAACAGAATCAGAAAAAGGAAAAAAAGCATCGGATGCCAGCACGGCTTCCCGGGTATCAAAGCCAAATCTTCTTGCTTTTTCAACGGCCTGTTTTAAAGCATCAACGCGGTTGGGCTGACCCATTCCTGCTCCAATCATCTGTTTGTTTTTTACAATGGCAATAGCGTTGGATTTCAAATGCTTAACGCATTTCATGGCAAACAACAGGTCTTCTGTTTCGCGGGGTGTGGGAGTTCTGTGAGTAACTGTTTTTAAATCATTGGCCGTTTCCGTTCTGATATCTCTTTCCTGTACAAGGGTTCCGAAAAGGGCAGTCCGGATTTCCTCAAGAGGAAGATTTTCATCATTCATTTGAAGAATTATTCTGTTTTTTCTGCGTTTCAGAATTTCAAGAGCTTTATGGGAAAAGCCCGGAGCAATGATGATTTCAAAAAATATTTTATCAATTTCCTGAGCAATGTCTTCATGAATGATACTATGGGTAGCAATGATTCCACCGAAAGCCGAAACGGGGTCACATGCCAGAGCGTCTCTCCAGGCATCCAGCAAATTATCACGCGTGGCTATTCCGCACGGGTTGTTGTGTTTAATAATGAGGAATGTGTTTTCTTCGAAATCATTAATAGCCCTGAGCGCAGTATCAATATCCAGAATGTTGTTATAACTGATTTGTTTACCATGAAGCTGGATAAATGCTTTGTCGAGGTCTCCAAAATAAAAACCCTGTTGGTGAGGGTTTTCCCCATATCGCAGGGTATTTTTTTTCTGAAAGCGGTAAGTCAAATCTTCTTTACCGCCATTAGAAAAATATTCAAAAATCTCATGGTCGTAATCCTGAGTTACCCTGAATGCAATGGAGGCCATTAATTTTCTTTCCAGCAAATCGGTGTTACCCTCACGATTGGTGAGAATGTCCAGCAGGAAAGAGTATTGGTCTCGGGAAGGTATAACAAGAACATGTTTGAAATTTTTGGCAGCTGCACGTATTAAAGATACACCACCAATATCAATTTTTTCAATCACTTCTTCTTCAGGGGCTCCACCGGCAACGGTTTGAGAAAAGGGATATAAATCAACAATTACAAAGTCGAAAAAAGGCAGCCCGTATTTTTCCATATCCTGTACATCTTCGGGCAGGTCAGGTCTGGCCAATATTCCGCCAAAAACCTTGGGGTGGAGGGTCTTTACGCGTCCGCCAAGGATGGAAGGATATCCGGTTAATTCCTCAACCTGATGGCAGTCATAACCATGATTGGTAATAAATTCGTAGGTGCCACCGGTAGAATAAATTTTTATACCGATTTTCTTCATTTCTTCCAGGATGGGAATAAGGCCTTCCTTATTATATACACTGATAAGTGCAGTTTTTATATTTTTCACTTTAAATTCAATGATTTTAGGCAGCAAAGGTATTAAAATAACCTTTAAGTTTTAATGAGCTTGTGAGTATAAAAACATAATTTCGTGATTATTTTTTCAGCATGGGTTTTACCATTACAATATTGAGTTCTTCATCGGGATGTCCTGTCAGGGACAGGTTAAATCAATCTTCAC
>CAYNBC010000072.1:0-6293 GCA_964395255.1 uncultured Sphingobacteriales bacterium
AATTTTTAAAGCAATACCCTGACTACCCGGATGCTGGCTTTTTAAAAGAATTGGTAAAACTGGACAGTATTCGATTTTTTGTATTTAATTCGGGAATTCACTGGGGCTATTGTGATTCCAACGGAAAAATCAGGATTAAACCAAAATATGAATGGTTGTATCCGTTTTCTGAAGGACTGGCTGCTGCTGGATTAAACGGGAAAACAGGATTTATTACCCTGAATGATTCCCTGATTATTCCCCCTGTTTATGATGACGCCACACCCTTTCATGATGGTCGTGCCATAGCTTATTCGTCCGACTCGGTTTTTATTATCAATAATTTTGGTGAAATTCTGAACCAGAGCCTGATTACGGATATAGGAGCATTTCATGGAAATCTTGCCGTAGCACAAAATCATAAAAAATGGGGGTTGATAAACACAAATGGGAAATGGGTGATTTCACCCTGCTATCGCTGGCTGCATTATTTGTCAGCAGGACTCTACGCTGCCCATAACGGTCAGGCTGTTGGTATTATCAATGCTTCAGGTGACACAGTATGGCCGTTTATGTATGATTCTATAACAAGTTTGCGTAAAAATTATGTTATAGCCGTTAAAAACAGCTTTGAGGGTTTAATTTCTCTGACCGGAGATACAATATTGCCCTTTATTTATAACAAAATAAAATTTTTATCTTCAAATTTTCTTCTGGTTGTAAAAAACAAAGAAGTTTCCATTGTCCAATTACTCAAACAAGCTCCTTTGATTTCAAATATCGACTACTTTGAAGGAGTTTTTCATCTTACGAAAATGAAAAACGGATTGATAACATTCCGGAAAAACAAGAAATACGGATTAATAGACACCGCAGGGAATATTGTTTTGCTACCACGATATTCCGACATTAAAATTCTAGGTCCGGAATCAGCAGCTGTCAGAACAGAAAAGTGGCAAATTATTGACCTTTCGTCAAAAAAAGCAATTTCTGGATATTTTGATGAGCTTATCCCCACTTCCCGGGGATATGTGAAAGTGTTTAAAGAAGGCTTGTGCGGACTGGCAGCTTCAGATGGCAGAATCGTGGTTCAACCTGCTTTTGATAATCTTGAAATGCTTACAGATACTACTTTTGCCGTCTTAAAACATGGTAAATGGGGATTATTTTCCCTTTCCATGCATCAATTACTTCCTTTTTATTACAATAGCATCAAATATGAAGACAGGGGAATTTATTCGCTCTATTTTGAACAAAACCTGCACTATTACGACATACGCAGAAAATGTACATTTCCGTTTTAAAACTAAGCTATTAGCAATAAAAAGAAACATCCTCGACCCAGGAAGTTACCAGTGGTAGTTCGTCTTTGCCAATCAACCCCATTTCTACCAAACTTTCATAGCACTTCACCAGATTGGTACCAAGATATTCGGCTCCGCGCTGCAGGTCTAAATCTTCCAATGTTTTTCTTATCCGGTCATTGTTCAGATAACCGGGAATTTCGTCTTCAAAATCTTTGAGCAGGTTGTGGTCGTTGCGCTCCTGGTAAACAGTAGGTTCATGAAATAAAAGATACCAATCATTTTCCCAGAAAATACGTTGAGCAATTAAGCTTCTCCAGATATCCGTCATGCGGAAACTACAATATGAGGGAAGATACATCAATGGAAAAGCCTCTTTAAACCAGCTTGTATTTTGACTGTTGAACGGACACCAGCTTCCTTTTCCCAGCGCCAGACGAAATGACTGAAATCGAACCGGAAGAGGATATGTAAGACGGTAGACAGCATCCACATCAGGGTTTTCGTTGGCCAGTCCCTGTTGTACGGGTGATTTTACATACTTTAATTCAAGCGACTCCCTGTCTGGAACCTCATTATTGAGATATTCCAGAGGAAACCCTCTTGGCCATATCTTTTCATCGGTAAAATACTGGTAAACGTTAATCCATCCTCCATTTTCCAGGACGGGCAAGCGATAATATCTTTTTCTCTCATTCCAGAACCCACTTTCAGGGATGTTGTCATCATCTGTTTCAACAATAAGACTGGCATTCTCAGACATGGCAATCAAATAACCCAGATTTTTACGCGCATAATGGCGGTAAGGTAATTTTGATGCCAGTTTGAATTCCAGTTTCTTTTGTTCATCCACCGAATAAAACCTGGCATTTTCCAGTTCAAAATTTTCCGGGGATTTTGTGTCGCCAATAATGATAAATTCAAACTGATGTTCTGGTGCCCTTGCGGCAATCTCTTTCATTACTCGGTTAGGAGAAGCAATAGAAGTAATTATAATCGCATTTTTTTCAGGCATAGAATTCTATTTAAAATCTCAAAGATAAGAATAAAATCAGGCAGGTAATCGGGGTGAATTTTAATTACGCTCCGGGTCTTATTTCTTCTTCTTCTTTTTCTGCCTGGAAATACCTTAAGCTATTCCGGATTTATTGTATTTTTACTTTTTCAAAAAGAATGAAAATTGAGCGGAAATGAGTAAAAGGACAGTCTCCGGAAAAGTAAATCAGAAAAAGAAAACCACAGGACAGCAGACAGAATCCAGGGAGTCAATTTTTCTTCGGTACAAGAACCGCTGGGGATGGATTATTGGAGGTGCATATACCCTGGTCATGGCCATTATCACATTTAGCTATCACAAAATCGGAGATTATGGAGTAGAAACCGACTTTTTCTGGAGTTATGTTACGCAGGCTCAAAGTTTTATGGATGGGCATATCATCATTGACAAATACAGGGGGCCTCTTTATCCGATGGTACTCGGATTGGTGCACTTGCTTACGGGTGAATATTTCACAGCAGGCCTTTTGATAGGTCTTATTTCGGCAGGTTTGACCCTCTTTTTTACTTACCAGTCACTTAGCTCTCTATTTTCGGAAAAAGTTGCATGGATAACCACTTTGCTGGTTTCTGTCAATACAACATTCAACCTTTACACCTATTCGGCAGGTACTGATATGTTTTTTATGATGCTTGTCAGCGGAACTATTTATTTTATAGTACGTAACCCCGGATATCATCCTCTTAACCTTGCCCTGGCCGGGTTTTTTGCCGGTGCCGCCTATTTGACACGATACAACGGAATTTTTCTGCCCATCGGTTTGATTATTGGTTTACTTTTTATCAATATTTACAGGCTTATATGGAAAAAAAGACTGGAAGCACTGGCTTATTTTTTAGCTGTATTTATTGTTGTCATTGCACCATGGGGAGTGTATACCTATCAGAAAAAAGGTAAAGCTTTTTTCAATCAGAATTACCAGAATGTTGCTTATGAATATCTGGCCAAAGATAAAATGGGCTGGGATGAATTCTGGTACCAGGGCAACAGAGATAAATACACGGGATTATTACCTATTATACTGGACCAGCCGGGTCGCTTTCTGGGTAAAATGTTTTCAAATGCTTTTGACCATCTGAAAAGGGATTTATCAAGCCTTACAGGCTGGCATATTGCTGTTTTTTCCATACTCGGGCTTTTACTTATGTTTTATGCTCCGCCTGACCGCTTCCAATGGTTTTATTACCTGCTGAATGTGTTGTTTTTCGGGGTTCTTTTGCTGGTTTTTTATAATGAACGGTTTTCCATGTTTCTCATTCCTTTTTATACAGTTATTGGCATCAATGCTCTTTTTACACCCAATAAATTTTTAAAAGAAACCATTTCGGGCTCCTCTACGCTGACTTTTATTCTGGCAGGCGTGCTTGTAATCTGGTCGTTTTCAAAATCCTATGCTTACAATAGCGAAAACATCAATTCGGGAGATAAAAATCTTTATTTGATGGCCAGAGAATTTAAAAAACGGGTACCTGAAAACCAGAGGCATGGACGTATCCATTCGCGCAAACCGCATATTGCTTATTATCTGGGTCTGGAGAAAAAATATATTCCTCCGGTCAAAGATTATTACAAACTGGTCACTTTACTCTGGAAAAACAATGTTGATTATGTGTATTATGGTTTCTGGGAACAGGGTATGGGGCTGGATTTTCTGAAAGACCCCAATAATCTTCCTCCCGACTTTGAACTATTTATCTATACTTCAGCCAAAAACAAAATTATTCGACAAAAACCCGATAGCCATAGTCCCTATAAAATTGAAACTGCCAGAATCAATCAACCAGCCTTTTTGTACCGGGTCAGAAAAGATTCCATCAGAATAAATTTGATACATGCCGGAGAAGAATTTATTCAAAAAACCGGCCTGTCGGATAATCCGGAATCATCTCAAATTAAGGTTATGGCAGCCGTACCCTACTTCCCTTATTATACAGGTACGAGCTTCTTGGAACTTCCCCGAACTTCGATGAATGAGTTATACCAGAAAATGGATTCCCTTAATGTAAGTTATCTGGTTTTCAGTCCTTTTGAAGCAGGAACAAGATTTGAACTCGGCCAATTGATTTTTGTAAACAATGCACCTGAATGGCTGGAACCTTTTATCATTATTGAACCTGATAGCAGGTACCCTGTCATTATATATCGTTTCAAACCCTATAACAGTAAGCCGTAAATTGAAACACATTTATTATGTTGAAATACTTCTTCCTCTTCCGCTGGGGCAAACCTACACATATCTCTTGCCTGAAACCCTCTATGCTGAAGCAGAATTTGGAAAAAGGGCGGTTGTAGAATTTGGCCCTAGAAAAATGTATTCAGGAATCATTGTGGAAATTCATGACCGTAAACCAGATATTGAAAAAATCAAACCTCTTGTTGATATTATTGATGAAACCCCTGTCATAACAAAATCACAATATAAATTCTGGAAATGGATAGCAGAATATTATTGTTCCACACCCGGAGAGGTAATGAATGTTGCCCTCCCTTCGGCCCTGAAACTGGAAAGTGAAAGCAAAATCATCCTGAATAACAGCTTTGATGGCGATGTATCAGGTCTTACTGCTGAGGAAACCCGGGTTCTGGAATGGCTCAATCAGCGGAATGAGCTTCAATTGTCAGAATTGAAACAAAAGCTGAACAAAAAACATGTTTTTTATCTGGTCAAAAGTCTGTACCAGAAAGGGGTTATTCTTCTGCAGGAAGAATTGAAAGAAAGCTACAAACCACGGATGGAAACTGTGGTTGAATGGGCTCCTGATATCAACTCACCTGAAAAAATAGAGGAAGCTTTTCAGGAAGTTGCCTCTTATAAAAAGCAAACAGAATTGTTACTTGTATTTCGTGTCTTGCATCATAAATATTCATATGTAACATCTTCACAGCTTCTAAAAGAAGCAAAATGTTCACGGGCTGTTCTGGACTCCCTTGTCAGCAAGAATATTTTAAGCATGGAAAAGAGAATCGTGGGAAGACTTGATGAAGCCGAAATACCAACCGAAAGTTTTCGCCTGACAGGTAAACAGGAAGAAGCTCTAATGAAAATCAAGAATCTGTGGAAAGAAAAAAAGGTAGTTTTTCTGCATGGCATTACTTCTTCAGGTAAAACATACATTTATCAAAAACTCATTGAAAAAGTCATCCATGAAGGTGGTCAGGTACTTTATCTTGTGCCTGAGATTTCCCTCAGCACCCAGCTGGTAGGCAGGTTAAAAAAACATTTTGGCAACAAAACCGGAATTTATCATTCCAGATTCAATCCCAATGAAAAATTCGAAATCTGGCAAAACACTCTGCAGGGGAAATATCAACTTATTCTGGGAGTACGTTCCGCATTGTTTTTACCATTTCATAATTTACAACTTGTCATTGTTGACGAGGAGCATGAAACCACTTACAAGCAGCAATCACCCGCACCTTATTATCATGCCCGTGATGCAGCCATTTATCTATCACACATGCTTAATATCAGGTGCTTACTGGGAAGCGCAACGCCTTCGGCCGAAACATTTTTTAATGCCTATTCAGGAAAGTATGGCTGGGTTCGTCTTGATGAAAGGTTTACACGAGTAAAAGAACCTGAATTTATTCTGAATGACCTGAGAGTTGATTTCAAAAAAAAACAGATGCGTGGTAACCTGGGTTTTCTTCTCTATTCAGAACTAAAAAAACTCAAAAAAGAAAATGCTCAGGCTATCCTTTTCCAGAATCGCAGGGGCTATTCTCCATTTATACAATGTGAAACCTGTGGATGGATACCCGGGTGCAAACACTGCGATATTAAACTTACTTATCACAAGCTGAAAAATAAATTAAACTGTCATTATTGTGGCTTTGAAACTCAAGTACCCCGCGTGTGCCAGGAATGCGGTTCTACAAAAATAAAAGTGAAAGGCTTCGGTACAGAAAAAGTGGAAGATGACCTCCAAATGCTTTTTCCCGATTACAACATC
>CAYNBC010000072.1:6303-8917 GCA_964395255.1 uncultured Sphingobacteriales bacterium
CCTGGACACCACATCGCGAAAAAATGCAGCCCAGCAACTGATTAAAAAATTTGAAAAAGAAAACTATCAAATCATGGTGGGCACACAGATGGTAACAAAAGGTCTTGATTTTGAAAGAGTGAGGCTTGTAGGAATTCTTAATGCCGACCAGCTGCTCAGCTACCCCGATTTCCGTTCTGAGGAAAGAACATTCCAGCTTATTGCACAGGTAGGAGGCCGTGCAGGCCGGAGAGAAAAGCGTGGTAAAGTCATTATCCAGACACTAAACCCGGAGCATCCTGTATTTCAATTTATCATATCCCACAAGTACGATGAATTTTACCATTACCTTCTCCATCAGCGAAATCAGTTTTCCTATCCTCCCTATTCCCGCTTGATTCAGCTAACTTTCAGCCACAGGGATAATGAAACAGTAAAAGCAGCCGCAAATCATACAGCCCGTCAGCTTAAGCTACTTTTTGGTGATAGAGTTTTAGGCCCGGAATCACCCGTGATAGCACGGCTCAAAAATCTTTACCTTCAGCAAATCCTGATTAAATTTGAAAAAGACTATTCTTCATTGGCTCAGGCTAAATCACGCCTCATCTCTACCCTGTCACAACTACAACTACATGGTAGTTATAAAAATGTTAAAGTTAAAATTGATGTTGACCCCTACTAAAAGCTGTAAGTAACCCCACCCAGAAAATGAAATCCTCTTAATTCATACATGTACCAGTAACTGTATTTTCTGGCGAGGATGTTTTTAAAATCAAAAAATACAGCAAACTTATTCGTAAAATGATATCTGATGCCAAGGTTTAAATCATTAATGGCCGGTAATGTTACCATAACTTCGCTGCCGGTTGAGGAATAGGAAAGTGCAGGCCGCTCTCCTATTAAGAAATATTCAGCTGAGAAATATATTTTTTCTCCCAGATGGTATTTGGCCAGTAATTTTAAATCGAATTTGGGTTCATGCCATGTAAAAGACTCATGTGACAATTGGGTGATATAATAATGCCCAGCCAGCGAAAGGTCCAGGTTTTCGATCAGATTTACTGATCCCAGCTCGAGCGTTATGGTTGTAGCTGATGATAATCCCGTATCATAGCGGGTTGTAAATTGTTTGGTATCGGCAGAATCATTAACAAACAATAAATAATTTTCAACAGTTTTGTTTTCAAATTCAAAACGATAGTTGAATTTACCGCTAATATTACCTTTCAGTCCCGCATGAAAAACTACTTTATTGTTTGTATTTCTTAACTTAAAGTTCTGTCCTAGATAAAGATTGGTTTCAAGCAAGCTATTCCAAGACCGAACCTGTAAATTGCCTCCCAGCCCTGCATAGAGGTTCAGGTGATTGTCAAACATGCTTAAATTACCATTCAAAAAAGGATAAAAATGAGTCCGTGTACGATTACTGTCATTTTCTGTAGTTATATCAAATCCACCTTCCAGCTGCCAGATTTCCTGGCTATACGAATATCCGGCATGGATATTCAGCATATTACGATACCAGACATAATCATTTAAATTTATCCTGTAAAACATGTACTCAGCACCAAACTTCATGGGGTTTTCAAGAAAATCCTGCTGAAGAGTGCCTTTCAGTTTTCCACTGAATTCAGCATCATGGAATCTGTCGAGAAGGTAATAGAATTGTGAAGAAAGATTGTATTTGATTTTTGCGCGGGTAGAAAGATGATTGTGCAAACCCAGTGTAATTAAAGGTTTGAAATAATTCTGACGGATACTATCTTCAGGAAAATCCCGGATTTGTGGGTCAAAACCATAGTAATGTGATGTAAAATTCCGGGCTTCCAGACTGGAATACATTGTTTTGCCAGATTTGAACATTCTGCCTTTCAATTCAAGACCTTCCTCCATCAAATTACTTTTCTTAACATTAGCTCTGCCGTTGTTGAAAAAAGCCCGTGTTGAGAAAGTAAAATTCCGGCTGTATGTGGTATTGTAAATAAAGTCGGTCAGAAATTGAAAGTAATTGCCTGCCCCTGCTTTAAGAAAAAAATTGTCCAGATAAGGTTGGCGGTTTTTCACCAGTCTTACAGCAGGTAACTGTACGGTAATCTTCTCCGGTTGAAACTGGCGGTGCAAGACTTCATACTTTATATCCGGATAAATGAGGTCCATCTTTTCGTTTACCTTTACAATATCCATTTTAATGGCATCTGTAATCTGAGGGCGGTAAGAAGTATAAACCTCATAGTCTTCTTTAAATACTTCCTTTTTATTTTCCTGAGCTTTCAAACCCGCGATAGTGCTCAGTAAGCAAAAAAGCAATCCTGTTGTTTTATTCATCGCCTTCATTTTCAATCTCAATTGCGTTTTGTTCTTTGGTATTTAATTCCCTTTTGGCTTTTTCTTCCAGCTCTTCAATGGTTTTTAATTTGTCTCTGGCTATTTCCACAAGGTCTTCGCCTTCATAGTTTTCAATGATACTTTCAAGGGTATGGCGAGCCTGGAATAAATCGCCCATCTTTACAAAAACATCCGATGCAAGAATGAATGCTTTGGCTATGTAATAATCATTACCGGGAAAATTATTTTTCAGTTCAAGAATAGTATTGATGGCATTGTCATAATCTTCTTTCAGGTAATAAATATAGGC
>CAYNBC010000073.1:0-8878 GCA_964395255.1 uncultured Sphingobacteriales bacterium
TATCCCAACAGCTGAATACAGGTCATTTCATGAACATGAATATTCAGAACTTGTTGATTATATAAAAAATCATAAAACCCCACTGGTTGTAAAAGCGGATGGCCTGGCTGCAGGAAAAGGGGTTACTGTGGCTTTTTCACATAAAGAAGCATTAAAAGCAGCTCATGATGCCATGATTGACAAAAAATTTGGCCAGGCAGGTAAAAAACTGGTTATTGAAGAATTTCTGGATGGAATTGAGATTTCGGTTTTTATCCTTACCGATGGCAAAAATTATATTTTACTTCCTGAAGCCAAAGATTATAAAAGAGTTGGAGAAAATGATACCGGGCCAAATACAGGCGGCATGGGCTCGGTTTCACCAGTTCCTTTTGCAAACCCAGAATTTATGGAAAAAGTAAAACAACGGATTATTGAACCCACTTTAGCTGGTTTGCAAGCTGAAAATCTCGATTACCGTGGATTTATTTTCTTTGGTTTAATGAATGTGAATGGAAATCCTTATGTCATCGAATACAATGTTCGTCTGGGTGACCCTGAAGCAGAAGCTATTCTTCCGCGCCTGGATACAGATCTTTTGCCACTCATGAAAGAAGCAGCTGATAAATCACTCACGGTAAATTCTGTCCGGATTTCCAGCCAGTATTCGGCTACAATTATGCTTGTTTCAGGTGGTTATCCTTCTTCCTACGAAAAAGGATTTCCTGTATCCGGCCTGGATAAAGTTGAGAAAAGCATTGTTTTTCATGCAGGCACCTCCCTGAAAAATAGCCAGATAGTAACTTCAGGCGGCAGAGTTCTGGGAATTACTTCACTGGCATCCAGTCTTCCTCAAGCGCTGGAAAAATCTTATCAAAGCATTGAAAAAATACATTTTGAAAAAATGTATTACCGGAAAGATATTGGGCAGGATTTATTGAAATATCTTTAAATAAAGGGGTGTCAGAATAAGCTTATTTAGTACGGGAAAACAAAGCAGCACAGCACAAATGATACAGCAGGTGAACCCCGGTGAGCACATCCGATTTCACTCTACCGCTTTTGTCAGGAGAAATACCACAAAGGTCAAAGCCAACAATCTGTTTTCCTGAACGGGCAAGTTCCGTTAACAGCGCAGTTAGTTCGTAATAATCCAGACCGCCCGGAACTAATTTGTCTGAATTGGGACAATATTCAGGACGCAAAACATCTATATCCACAGAAACATAAATATAAGACGGCAACGCACTGAGAATTTCATTGATCAGGATTTTCCATGTCGTGCCTTTGTTTAACTTTTCTTTCAGATAAGCATCAAAAAACACTTTAATACGGGAGGTATTTTTTTTATAAAAGTCCATTTCTTCATAAGAAGTTTCCCGTATGCCAACCTGCACAATTTTAGGTATCATTTGCGCATCGAGTACCTGTCTCATCAGAGAATCGTGTGAATGTTCAAAACCAAGTGGTTTTGACTTAAATGCCGGATGAGCATCGAGATGAAGAACGCCCAGATGCTTATATTTTTCCGAATAAGCATGAATGGCCCCGTAAGAAACCCCATGGTTTCCTCCCAAAACAGCAGAAATGCGCCCCGCTTCCAGTATTTTATGCACTCTGTCAGATACCCATTCGTTTAACAAGCGGGTGGTATAGTTGATATTTTTATATCGTTGAAGCTGTTCTACCTGCCGGGATTTATTAAGTTTCTTATGCAGGTTATGAATAATTTTAGATTCTATCTTTTTTAATTCATCCGAACTTTCTTTCCATTTGTAAGGAATACTTTCCATACTTATGCCCATCTTCCACACATCCGGGAATTCGGGATGGTACAATGAAATTTTCTGTGAAGCTTCCAGCAAGCGTTCTGGAGCTTCGGACGAGCCATTCATTCGTGAAGAAATATCCCACGGTACAGGGAGAACAATAATTTCCGATTCTTCAGCATCAAAAGGAAGACCGAAAATATGCTCAGGATTATATCGAAAGTCAGGGTCGAATTGGCTGAGTTTTTTCTCCCGTATTTTTCTTCTCTGAGCAGGGGTAAGGGTCATTCACGTGCAATAAGATGGCGACAATTTTCGGAATTACTATTTTTTTATAAAAACTTCTTTTTTAACAATTACGAGCCACTACTATTATATTTTGTCCAGAATTTCATTGATTTTCAAGCTAATTTCTTCAATTTGCAAAGGTTCAATGATTAAAGGAGGAATCAGAGCCAGCGATTGCTTGTTAAACAAAAACCAATAAGTAATTAAACCATTTTTTAAAGCTTCTTTAACAAAACGGGATGCCAATTCACCATCGCCAAGGTCCATGGCCAGCAGTAAGCCCTTACCTCTGATTTCTTTAATCTTTGGATTTTTCAGCAACTCCCTGAATTTTTGCTCTTTAGCCGGAATTGTTTCAATGATATATTCATTTTCCAGAACAGATAAAAAAGCAAGAGATGCAGCACATGCCACAGGATTCCCGCCAAAAGTGGTGGCATGACCCAGCAAGGGATGTTCATGATTGAGGGCATCCATAATTTGCGATGAGGCAGCAAAAGCCCCCAGTGGCAGGCCTCCTCCTAAACTCTTGGCAAGACAGATAATATCCGGTTGAAAATGAAAGTCATCTTTACTGAAATAACGGCCTGTTCGCCCGATAGCTGTTTGAATTTCATCCAGAATAATCAAAGTCCCTGTTTCGTTGCACCTTTTTCGTAGCTCATTCAGAAAAGCATCTTCAGCAACAACCATCCCTGAGGCTGTCTGGATAGTTTCCAGTACCACAGCAGCTGTATCTGAAGTTATCTGATTGAGTGAGTGGATATTGTTAAATTCCAGAATTCTAATACCCGGCATCAGAGGACGAAAGGGCCTTCTGAATTTTTCATCTCCTATCAAATTAAGTGTAGCCAGAGTGCTCCCGTGGTAAGACCCCCGGAAAGATACTACTTCATATTTTCCGGTGTACAGGCGTGCCAGCTTTATAGCTCCTTCTATGGCTTCCGAACCGGAATTAACAAAAAACACTTTTTCAAAGGGTTTTCCCAGCAACTGAATCACTTTTTCAGCCAGTAATACGGTTTCTTCCTGTATCCATTCGCCATAAACCATCAAATGGTGGTATTTTTCAGCTTGCTTTTTAATAGCCCTAACGATAGCGGGATGTCTGTACCCAAGGTTGTTTACAGCAACACCCGAAAGCAAATCCATATATTTTTTTCCTTCCGCATCTGTTAAATAAATGCCTTCAGCTTCTGCAATTTCCAGTTGCATGGGAAGGTAGGGAGTAACTTGAGCCAGATATCTTAAGAATTTATCCCTCAAATTTTCCATTGCTTTAAAATTTTATCAATATTCCTGATGAAGTTGATAAAAACAAATCCGGCACATCTGGAGCTGGAGTAGTATCATATTGAAGATATGTGGAAAATTGAAATGAAAAGTTACGTGTGATTAAAAATTCCAGCATGTTTTCCGAACTTATTCGATAATCTTCAAAATCATCAAGCCGTGGCTGAAAATAAGTAATATGCCTGAAAGTGAAAAATGGCTTGATTTTAAAATAGAAAGACAGGTAGGTACTTAATCTGAAAGCTTGTTCTTCTGTGTTATCCAGCAAAATTTCTTTTTCAAGCATAGGTGTAAACCCTGTAGAAAGCAGGTAATTTTCTTCTTTTAACAACTCAGCCCGCAGGCCTGTGCCTCCCAAAAACCGATATAATATCTTTTTTTGTTTGTCATACTGATATTGAACAAAGGATTCCAGCACCAACCAGGAATTCAATAACCTGTTGTATCTGATATGAGCATAGGCGTTATTCAGATAATCTTTTGCGTCAGCAGAAACTTGATTGATATATCCAAAAAACATCCAGCGGTTTTTATTGAGAACATAGGCCAGTGTGGTTTGAGCATTTCCCTGAAGAAGTTTGCTTGTGGTTTTATTATAATTTATGGCCAGAGATATGGCCCCTCTGAAACCATTGCTATCACTTAAAATCCTTTTTTCTTCAATATTGACTATCTGGCCATAAAGGGATTGTATTGTCATTAGCCACAAACCGGCATAGGCAAAATAATACTTCATTTAATCAACTTTTTGAGTTTCTTTTTGGCCTTTTCTTCCAGTTGTTTTTTCTTGTCTTCAAGTTCTTTTTTGGCTTTCTGCTCTGCTTCTTTTTTCAACCTTTCGGCTTCAGCTTTTGCTTTATCTTCAAGGATTTTCTTCTGGCGGTTTAATTCTTCTTCTGCTTTTTTCTTTAATTCCTGTTTTTGTTTTTCCAGTTCTTCGTTCAACCTGGCCTTAACAGCCTGTGAATAAGATTCTGCATTTTGAGTCCAGTCGAGTTTAATCTTTGGTTTATCAATAGTTCCGGTCATCTCAGCCCATAAATCAACATATTGTACTTCCTTAATAGTAAAGTTTTTGTTTACCTGGCTAATCAGGTTTTGAGCCTGCTGGCTTAATTTCTGAGCCGGTACAACCAGATGATAATAGTAATGTAGCTTCTTATCAAGGGCATTCCAGCTGCCTTTCAAAACTTTCATCTGGATATCTTTTACTTTCATTCCAATATCAGAAGTCAGGAAAAATTTCCCATTTTCAATTTTATAGGAAGGCTGAATAAGATTGGCTTGCAGGTTTTTCAACTCCTGAACGCCCGTTTCTTCAGCCAATAAATTAAGCGGCTTAAAATCCCGGATACCCAGCTGCTTGATGGAAAGCAATCCCTTACTGGTTATTGTTGCAGGGTCAGGCATCATATTGTCTTTCAAAATTGAATTGAAGCTGATTTTGGCTTTAGTTATTCCACTCAAGTAATCTATAACGGGCACAAATTTTTTCACAATAGGAAATGTAGTTGAAATCCGGTTTATAGCAACATCCATTACCTGAATATTCATTTGAGCTTCCGGTATTTCAGGGTTCCGTGTGCTGTAAAATCCTGTAGCCTCAAACCGGCTTCCTTCCCAGTCTGATTGTAAATTTTTAATATTTAGAACGCCTTGAGAAAGTTCCAATTGACACAAAACATTATTGAGGTTCAAATGATTATAATGAAGTTCATTTATTGTTGCGCTCATGGTAAAATCGATATCATCCGGTAAAACAATTTTTTCCAGTTCGGCAGTAGAGGTGTCTTCTATTTGTTGCTGTGTTGAATCGATGGTGGCCATGGCATTCATTAGCTCATTGATATCCAGAAAACGGGATTGAATTTCCAGTTGTCCTTTCAGCTGTCCTGAAGAAAAAACATAAGGAACTA
Organism: uncultured Sphingobacteriales bacterium; assembly: GCA_964395255.1. Lineage (GTDB taxonomy): Bacteria > Bacteroidota > Bacteroidia > CAILMK01 > JAAYUY01 > CAYNBC01. Next base: position 5,246 of record CAYNBC010000073.1, read on the forward strand.
AATTCTTCAACTCCCCTTGCACGGTTATATCATTTTTACCCAGCCTGACCTCTGACATTTGAAGAAGGGCCTGGTTGTTATCAACCTGTAGTTGAACATTTTTCATACTTGCCGGCAATTTTATTTCGGGCCCTTCATAGTGAAAATTCCGGATATTGAAATAACCATTTGCTTTAATGTTTTGAATATTTTCATTTTCAAAATCGGAAATTAAGCCCGTAGCCTGTATATCCGTATTTAATATGCCGGAGAAAACAACGGACGGGTCAAGCGGAATGAATTCCTTCATCCTGCCCAGGTTAACCAGACCTTTGACTTTCAGGTCAACAAAAGGTTCGGTGAGTGCATTTTTCAGGTTTATAGCAGCATCAAAAGTTTCTTCACCCAACTGAAAATGAAGTGCCGGAATATCCACTGAAAGATAGTTCATAGTGGAATCAGGGTTTCGGGTATTTAGTATTAACTTGATATTTTTCATGGGCAGGGGTAAGTCAGGATATTTTACAAAACCATTATCCACATTCAGCTGGAAATCAAAGGCAGGATAAGCACTTTCAGAATAAAAACCTTTAACCTTCCCTGAAAGGCTCATTTGACCGGAAGTTTGAATGTTTTCAAAATCGCTGTAATACAGCTCAGGTATCAAAGAAATAAGGTCTTTGAACTCGGTTTGAGGAGTGTTAAAACTTATATTAAACTCAATGGCATCATCTGGCATGGCCATATAGCCATCAAAATTGAGAAGAAATTCATTGAGCTTTAAAATGTTTTCTTTAAAAGTAAAACGATAATTGATTAAATCCATACCAAAAATGGCATCCAGTGAAAGTTTTGCTTTGTTTATCCAGGCAAAATTATCATAACGGAACTGTGTGTTTTCAGCGTTAAGATTGGCAATCAAATCAAACGAATCAAGGCCAAAATTCCCAAGTCCTTCCAGCGAAAGATGATCAAGAGAAATGTATGTGGCATAAAGTTCATCATTATATACAAACCGGCTGTTTGTAATAACAATTTTTTTTACGGGTAAAGAAAAAGTGCTTTCAGATACCTCTTCCTCCGTGCTTGTCTCTTCGGAGGGTAGCATAATATCCCAATTGGCCGTGTAATTTACGGTATCATCCAGCACATGGGTATAAATCAGGGCTTTGTCAATAAATATTTTTTTTACTTCAAATCTGCCTTTAACAGCCTCCAGAAGATTGAGCCTGCAATCCAGGCTACCGATTTGAGCAAGAGTATCACCTTCAAAAGGCGCTTTATTGGCTATAACTATCCCTTCCATTTTGATTTTTAACAATGGAAAGCTTTGAATCAGATTTAACCTTAAAGATTGAAAATTGAAATCGGCATTCAAATTCGCAGATGCCTGGTTGACAATCAGCCGTTTTATCGGCTTTTTAAATACAGCAGGCAATATGAGTGTAGCAGTAAAAACCAGTAAAATAATTACCGCAACTATGGTTATTGTTTTTTTCATATTCAATAATTTATGCAAAAATACTCAAAAATAGGCCAGCCATTAAAGTCGGGCATTTGATAAAATTTCAAAATGTTAACTTTGCTTCCAAATCATCCGGATGAGAAAGAGGCAGGAAAATCTTACCATAGTTGAAAAGAAGAATCTGGGTAACAACTTGATTTATTGGGTTCTGGAATCATCAAAACCTCTGGAATATATCCATCCGGGTCAATTTATCAATATACGGGCAGGAGGCAATGACCGGGTTTTATTCAGACGACCTTTTTCCATCCATGAAGTAGATTACAGTGCCAACAGAATTCATTTTATCATGAAAGTTGTTGGTGCAGGAACAAGATATCTTGCCGGTTTTAATACCGGTGAAAAACTGGATGTTCTCTTTCCATTGGGAAATGGATTTCCCCTCAAAGAGAACGGGAAGGCTCTTCTTGTTGGTGGCGGTTACGGGCAGGCCCCTCTTTATCATCTGGCTCTTGAACTTCTCAATAAAGGCGTTGAAGTTAATTTCCTTTTCGGTGCTCGTTCACAGCTAGATTTGATTCAGCCCGAAAAATTCGAAAAACTAGCCCCCTATTTTGTCACCACGGAAGATGGGAGTAAAGGGGAAAAAGGGATTGTTACCCGGCACTCCATCTGGAATCACCGGTTTGATTTTGATGTGGTTTACAGCTGTGGTCCTGAGCCGATGATGAAAGCTGTTTCTGAACAAGCACACTCCCGTGATGTTGAATGTTTTGTTTCTCTCGACCAGGTTATGGGTTGTGGAACAGGTGTTTGTCTGGGTTGCATCAAGTCCACAAAACAGGGAAACCTGAGTACCTGCCTGCACGGCCCTGTGTTTAATGCAAAAGATATCATATGGTAGATTTGTCCATAAACCTTAACGGATTAAAGCTCAAAAATCCCGTAATGACAGCCAGCGGAACCTGTGGTTACGGAATTGAATTGACTGATTTTATGGATGTAACCCGTCTGGGAGCTTTGATTGTAAAAGGAACCACTTATGAACCCCGTGAAGGAAATCCTTATCCCCGTATTGTGGAAACTCCTTCAGGTATGTTGAACACTATTGGATTACAGAACAAAGGCATTCATTACTTTGTTAATGAGCTATATCCCCAAATAGAAAAGCTCAATGAGAATATTATTGTCAATGTTTCAGGTTCTACCATTGAAGATTATGTAAAAGTGGTTGAGCTTCTGGAAGACTTGCCACAAGTGACAGCCATTGAAGTAAACATTTCCTGCCCGAATATTAAAGAAGGAGGCATGGCATTTGGGACTAATTGCGTTTCGGCTGCCCATGTTACCCGTGAAATAAGAAAGCATTATTCAAAACATGTAATGGTAAAACTATCACCCAATGTTACGGACATTGCTGAAATTGCCCGATATGTTGAAGATGCCGGTGCAGATTCCGTGTCTCTGGTGAATACTTTTCTGGGAATGGCCATTGATGCTGAAAAGAGAAAACCGGTCCTTTCTACCATTACAGGGGGCTTGTCCGGGCCAGCCATCAAACCCTTAGCCCTCAGGATGGTCTGGCAGGTATCCCATGCCGTTAAAATTCCTGTAGTAGGCATGGGTGGTATCATGAATGCAACCGATGCCATAGAATTTATACTTGCCGGAGCTTCAGCTATCCAGGTGGGCACAGCCACTTTTATTTATCCTGATGCAGCAGTTCAAATCATTGACGGCATAACCGAATATTGTGAAAGGCATGGAATCAAAGATTACAAGGAACTGATAGGGAGTCTCCAGGTTTAATCTTCTGATTATGACAAAAATTTACTCATTACTTCATTTCGATGTTTACCGTTATATCCAACCGCCCGAAGAAGTACTGGGCTTTGTGGCCGATACTGTACTCGGTAGTCCGGGGGGATTACGGTATAGGAATAAAAATATACTGGAACGAATTCATGAACACCCCCAGAACATTTTTTTTGTGCTGAAAAGAAAAAATACCATCTGGGGAACCATTGGCTTTGTGTTCAATTCTATCCCGGCAGAAGATTTTGTATGTGTTCGCTATTTTTCATTTCTGGAGCGTATAACGGCTGGCGCTTCAAACCCCAGAGGGCAGGAAAGTAAAAGCACTAAAAAAGGATTGCTAAGAACCTTTACAGAAAAGATTTTTTCATCTC
>CAYNBC010000074.1:0-536 GCA_964395255.1 uncultured Sphingobacteriales bacterium
CCCTTTACCAGCGAGCATTTTTAAGATTTCATCTTTTGTATATTTACCGGAAAAGCATAGCCTGACAAGGTCTCCGGCTGGTACGCTACCAGTTCTTTTAGGGCTGAACGGCCCTTCACCGTCATAACCTTGATTAACATCTATCACCCTGCCTTTACGGTGAGCCCCTACAGTGATTCCCAATCCCAGATGGGCTACAATCAAATTTAAGTCTTTGTAATTTTTGTTTACTCTGCGTGCATAATGCCGGGCAACAGCTTTCTGGTTTAAAGCATGAAAAATGGATTTACGCTTAAATTCGGGATGTCCTCCTATGCGTGCCAGCTCATGTAGTTCATCAACCACGACCGGGTCACAGATGAAGGCTTTAACACCAATCATCCGTGCAATATCATCGGCTATTAAACCGCCAAGATTTACGGAGTCTTCACCTATAGGGCTGTTTATCAGGTCATTTCTAAGTTTTTCATTGACTTCGTAAACACCTGACTTAACAGGTTTAATAAGTCCACCGCGGCCTACAACCGCTTTAACAG
>CAYNBC010000074.1:546-5394 GCA_964395255.1 uncultured Sphingobacteriales bacterium
TCCAGTTCTTTTAAAATCAGGTTTTTTCTGAAATCATGCTGGTCAATAATGGTAGGAAATTTTTCGAGTTCCTCCTCAGGATGTTCCACCTTGTTCAGAAAAATAAGTTTTGTATTATCATAAACAGCTACTTTGGTGAAATGTGTCCTGGGATTAATCACCAAAATGCGAAATTCACTCATGATTTGCTTAATTTAAGTTTGTGCAAGTTATAAAAACTGATGAGATTATTCGATAGTGAATTCCCATGCACAAAACCATTCGGCAGGATGGGGGTCGGGAGGGCAGGCAATAACACGGGTTTTGATGCGGGAATCAATGGATTCGGCAAAACGCGAATATTCTACTATTCCTGCTGATTTACAGGGATAATCGGGCAGGGACTTTCTCTGGCGTGCTTCCTGAACACGGCAGCGGTTCATCCGAAAAACGAGTCTGTTTTTAGTCTTTTCAGCTATTTCCTGCTCGTTAATAAAAGCATACAATCTGTAAAAAAGCGCCTTTTCAAGCCCCTCAATGCCGGGCTGTTTTTCCATTCCCAGTAATTTTTTAATAGACCAGGCTTCAATAGGGGAAAATTGTGCCCAGCAACTGTCGTTACATCTTTTGGCTTCATTCAATCCGTACTTAAATTCGACAGCCTGAAACCAGATGCCATCGTTGGCAAGCCAACTTTTGGCAATAATTTGCAACAATTCGTTCAGTTCATTATCGCTGATTTCCAGCAGGTTTTTGTTATTCAGGGAATGGTAAAAATTTACCCATCTGCGGGTTTTCAGCTCCTGACTTTGCGTCCATACTTCAGAAAGGATTTCAAAGGATTTTTCTTCACCCAGCTGGTGTTTTACTTCGTAATACCATTGTGTAAAATGAATAGCAGAACGGTATAAAAAATCCTTTACAAGACGAATTTTCAGGTCTTTTGATATTTTCATAGAAATATTTATTTACTTTTTAATTCTTTGGGAATCCTGCCCGAAAGAATGGTTTCTGAGCGTAGCCTGCGGCCCACAATTTTTTCAACCATTTTCCCGGTTTTTAAAAGATGGTCAATATCGAGCTGTGTGTCAATGCCCATTTCATCCATCATGACCGCCATATCTTCAGTGGAAACGAGACCGACAACTGAAGCGTCTTTGTAATAATAATCTCCTGTACCTGCCACCGGTACACCATCTACAAAATTGGCAGGTTGACCTCCAATGCCGCCCATGGTGGATTCATAATTGGTCATTCCTGCCAGCAGAGCAGCCAGGATATTGGCCATTCCCCATCCTCGTGTACTGTGAAAATGAACAATGTGTTTATGAGGGTTGTCGAATTTGTCCAGAAGCATCGAAAAATACCGGTAAACACGGTCAGGGGAGGCAGAACCGTCATGGTCGGCATGTTCTACATCATTGGCTCCAATGTCAAACCATCTTTGGGTAAATTCAATGGCGTCCTTCATTTCTGTCGGGCCTGTAATCGGGCAACCCCATATGGTGCTTACCGTACCATTTACTTTGATCCCTGCATCATGGCATTTAGGGATGTATTTTTCAGCCATTGCCCAATATTCTTTTAAGGTCAAACCTGAATTTTTCAATTGATGGGCTTCGCTGGTCGAAACCATGAGCAAAATCCTATCCGGACCATATCCGTTTTTCCGTGCTTCAATGGCTCGTTCGATGGCTTTTTCGCGAATCGTAACGGCTGTTAGCGTAACATCTTTCAATAAATGTTTAACTCTTTTGCTGTTGCGTATTCCTTTAAAAACCTCATCGGCATCCCTGAATTGGGGCATTCCTCTGGGATTGCCATAATTGGTTACTTCCAGATGTTTAAAACCGCATAAAATCAGTTCTTCAAGCACCCATATTTTGGCTTGGGTAGGAATGAACTTTTCCTCATGTTGAAAGCCATCACGAACTGTTATATCTCCTATGGTAACTTTTTTAGGATAATTAAAATTCATGCTCTGTTTTTAAATATTCATCTCAGGAATATCACCTTCAACGATTAAAGTACCTTCCGTGGCTTGTTTGATTTCTTCAACAGTAACGCCCGGGGCTCGTTCTCTGAGTTCAAATCCACGGTCAGTAACATCCAGCACTGCCAGGTCGGTAACCACTCTTTTTACACAGTTAACTCCTGTAAGAGGAAGTGTACATTTTTTCAATAATTTGGATTTACCGTATTTATCGGTATGCTGCATGGCAACGATGATGTTTTCGGCACTGGCAACCAGGTCCATGGCACCCCCCATGCCTTTAACAAGTTTGCCCGGAATTTTCCAGGATGCGATATCACCTTTTTCCGATACTTCAAAAGCACCCAGAACGGTAAGGTTGATATGGCCTCCCCTTATCATGGCAAAACTTGTGGCTGAGTCAAAAAAGGAAGCTCCTTTGACAAAGGTAATGGTTTGTTTGCCAGCATTTATAAGGTCAGGGTCAACTTCATCTTTCGTAGGAAAGGGGCCAATTCCCAGTAATCCGTTTTCTGAATGCAAAATAATTTCTATGCCTTCGGGAATGAAATTAGCCACAAGAGTGGGTATTCCAATTCCCAGATTAACATAATATCCGTCTTTTAATTCCTGTGCAATTCTTTTTGCAATTCCGTTTTTATCCAGTGCCATAATGAGTTCAATTTATTTAGTCCCGGGTAGTAACAAATTCAATTCTTTTTTCAAAAGTTCCCTGAAATATTCTTTGAACAAAGATTCCAGGAGTATGAATAAAATTAGGGTCGAGTTCACCGGCAGGAACGAGTTCTTCTACTTCAGCAACAGTGATTTTACCGGCCATGGCCATCATGTTGTTGAAATTATTGGCGGTGTAACGGTAAATAAGATTTCCTGCGGTATCTCCTTTCCAGGCTTTTACCAGAGCAAAATCAGCTTTTAGCCATGTTTCCATAATGTAAGGTTTGCCATCAAACCAGCGAACTTCTTTATCGCCCTGTACTTCGGTACCGTAGCCTGTTGGGGTGAAAAAGGCTGGAATGCCGGCACCTCCTGCACGAATTCTTTCTGCCAGCGTTCCCTGTGGTACAAGTTCTACTTCCAGTTCGCCACTCAGGAGTTGTCGTTCAAATTCTTTGTTTTCACCTACATACGAAGCTATCATTTTTTTTATCTGATGCTTGCGCAACAATTTTCCAAGACCTACATTATCAATGCCTGCATTATTGGAGATACATATAAGGTCTTTGATACCTTTTTCATACAAAGCCTGAATGGTATTTTCGGGTATTCCGCAAAGGCCAAAGCCTCCCAACATAAGGGTCATTCCATCTTCGATTCCTTCAATAGCTTCGAATGCATCTTTGACAACTTTTGATATCATATTATTTGAATATTTTAGTATTTACGAAAATAAAATTTTTTGGGATATATGAGCACATTGAAAAAGTTGTTCTTTATCAATTTTAACCGGAATCGATTTTTTTTCAAAAAATGCAAGTAAATCCAGGGTATCAAGATTGCCAACCAGCTCGTAGTTGGTCATCGGACAACCTCCGAGGCCATTTAACACAGAATCAAAACTACGGATTCCACTATTCCAGGCAGCTTCCAGCTTTTCAAAATGCTTTGTTTTTCGCGTATGCAAATGCAGGCCAAAATGAATATCAGGAAATTCTTTCAATAGTATTTCGATAGACGAAGAAATGCGTTCCGGAGTCCCTGCACCGATGGTGTCAGACAGGTTTATTTCCTGAATTCCCAGCTTCTGAAGATTCATGACTTCATGAACAAGTTGCCCGGTATTCCAGGGCTCCTGATAAGGGTTGCCAAATGCCATGGAAATGTAAACCATTAATTTAAGATTACTCTTGCAGCAATGATTTTGCATCTGTTCAATCAGCGCCAGAGATTTTTTAAAATCGGAGTGAATATTTAACTTCAGAAATGTTTCCGAAATGGAATACGGAAAACCCACATAACTGATTTGCGGAAATTCACAGGCTGTTTGAAATCCTTTCAGGTTGCCAACAACAACCAGAATTTGCGTTTTTGTTTGTGAAAAATCAAGATTGTTCAACACTTCGCCTGTATCTTTCATTTGTGGAATAACCCGGGGCGATACAAAAGAACCTGCATCAAGGATGTCGAACCCTACGGATAACAAATTTTGCAGGTAATTAACTTTTTCTTCCAGGGGGATGAAATATTGCAGTGATTGCATAGCATCCCTGGGGGATTCTGTCCATCTGATTTGTTCCATTACTTATATTCCTAAATGACGGGAAATAACCAGCTTTTGAATTTCGCTGGTTCCTTCACCGATTTGAAGAATTCTCTGGTCACGATAAAATCGTTCGATTTCATAATCTTTCATCAATCCATAACCGCCATGTATTTGCAGCGCTTCGTCTGCCACTTCTTTGGCAATTTCGGAGCAATAATATTTACACATGGCAGCTTCTTTGGCAAAGGGGCGCTGTGTGTCCTTGAGCCAGCAGGCACGGTAAAGGAGCGAACGGGCAAGTTCAATTTTTGTAGCCATTTCAGCCAGTTTAAATGAAATGGCCTGAAACCTGGCAATGGGTTTTCCAAATTGTTTTCTTTCCTTTGCGTATTTAAGTGCCATTTCGAATGCTCCCTGGGCCAGACCAAGTCCCATTGCTGCAATGGAAAGCCTGCCACCGTCAAGTGTATGCAACATAATATGGGAACCTTCGCCTCGCTCACCCAGTATATCTGCATCTGTTACACGGCAATCGTCAAAATATAATTCTGCTGTATTGGAAGCTCTCCACATCATTTTATTGTGCATGGCCACGGCACGGAATCCAGGTGTCCCTTTGCGAACGAGAAAACAGGTAAACTCCTTTTTTCCTCTTTCGTCTTCACCAGTAACG
>CAYNBC010000074.1:5404-8840 GCA_964395255.1 uncultured Sphingobacteriales bacterium
GGATGGTTGAGCCAATGGAAATAGGTGTGGCAGCGTTGGTAATGAAAATTTTGGAACCGTTAATAACCCAGCTATCACCGTCTTTTACGGCCCGGGTTTTGGTGCCGCGGGAATCGGAGCCAGCTTCAGGTTCTGTAAGGCCAAATCCCCAGAGTGCTTTGCCTGCTACCAGCTGAGGTAATAATTCTTCCTTTTGTTGCGGAGTTCCATATTCTACCAGAGGCATCAATCCCAGGGAATTGTGTGCTGCTACGGTGGCAGCCTGGGAAGAATCCACCCTCGCCAATTCTTCCACAGCAATGATATAGGATAGTGTATCCAGTCCCTGACCACCGTATTCCTGAGGTACATTCATACCCATCAGCCCCAGTTCACCCATCATTTCGGTGAGTTCAAGGGAAAATTCTGCTTTTTCATCCAGTTCGGCTGCCCTGGGACGGATTTCCCTTTCGGCAAAATCACGGACGGTTTCTCTTATCATTTTTTGTTCTTCGGTCAACTCAAAATCCATAGTTTATCTTTTTATTTATCTTTTTGAATTTTAATTAGTTCCTGATTTTTATCCACGGCATCGCCCTCATGTACCAGAATTTTTTCAACAGTACCGTCATAAGGAGCTACGATGTTGTTTTCCATTTTCATGGCCTCAACAATAGCTACAATCTGATTCTTTTTAACCTTTTCATTTTCCCTGACCAATACTTTAATTACTTTGCCGGGCATGGGTGATGCCAGATTATTTCCGGTCGTAGTACTTCCACCGGTGATGGTATAACTCTCATCCGCAAGAGTGTCGTGACGGGTAATTTCAAAAATACAACCCTGAAAGCTTACATAACCCGAATTTATTTTTTCCCTGGAAATGTAAAACTTGTAATGTGTCTTATTAATGCTCAGGTTCAGTTTATTTTCCCGTAATGCTATTTCTTCAACAAGGTATTCCTGTTCATCTATCAGGGCTTTGAAGGTATGATTATGACGGAATAGAATTTCAACATGAAAATGATTACCTTCACAGCTAACATCCAGATTCATAACGGGTCGCCAGTAACCAATCTCCTGCCATATGCTTGAAGGCCTGGTGTTAATTTTATGAATGTTAAAATCGTAATACAGGTAAGCCAGAACAGGTAGATGTTGATGGATACTGTTTTTTCGTGCTGAAAGCTCATTTAAAAGCTCACCTTTAAAATCTTCACAAAAGGTAGTGGAGATATTGTTATCCTGGAAGGCTTTGCTCCTCATGATGGCTTCGAGAAAAGGAATGTTGTGCTTGATACCATGAATATGGTAGTTGTTCAGGGCATAAATCATGTTGTCGATGGCTTTTTTTCTGTTTTCGCCCCAGGTGATGAGTTTGGCAATCATGGGGTCAAAAAACGGCTCAATGCGGACAGGTTTATGAGTGCTCGTATCAATACGGATATGAGGGCCTTCCGGTTCCTGATATAAGCTCATGGTGCCGGGCGAAGGCATAAAATTATTTTCAGGGTCTTCAGCATAAATACGGCATTCAATGGCATGCCCTTTCTGACCAATTTCATTTTGCTGTAGTTTCAGTGGCTGCCCTTCGGCAATGAGTATTTGTTGCTTTACAATGTCAATACCTGTTACAAGTTCGGTTACCGGATGTTCTACCTGTATCCGTGTATTCATTTCCAGAAAATAAAAATCCTGGTTCTCATCCAGGAGAAATTCTACGGTGCCGGCATTTTTATAATTAATGACGCGTGCCAGGCGGACAGCAGCTTCACATATTTTTTCCCTTAGCGCAGGCGTAAGGGTAGGGGAAGGACTTTCTTCTATAATCTTCTGATAACGCCTCTGGATGGAACATTCCCTTTCGTAAAGATGAATTGCATGCCCGTAATGGTCGGCCAGAATCTGCACCTCAATATGGCGTGGACGGGATAGATATTTTTCAACATAAACGGTTGGGTTGCCAAAATAAGATTTGGCTTCCCGGGCAGCTGCCTCCAGCACCGATGGAAGTTCGCTGTAATCTTCAACAATGCGCATTCCTTTTCCACCCCCACCGGCTGAGGCTTTTACCAGTAAAGGAGGTTTGATTTTTTCAACTTTTTTAAGGATTTCTTCAGGTTTACCGGTAAATCCTTCTGTAACCGGAATTTGGTGCCTGACGGCTATTTCCCGGGATTGAATTTTGTCACCCATGACCCTCATTGCTGAAGAATCGGGGCCAATGAAAACAAGACCGTTTTCTTCACAGGCCTTGACAAAGTCAGCGTTTTCGGCAAGAAAACCATAACCGGGATGGATGGCATCACATTCTGCCTTCCTGGCAATGTCAACAATTTGTTGAATATCAAGGTAGGTTGTGAGCAAATCATGACCGTGCAAAGGATAGGCCTCATCAGCTTTGCGTGTATGATAGGCGTTTTTATCCGGTTCGGAGAAAATGGCTACCGACCTTATACCCATTTCTTTAAGGGTGCGCATAATACGAACAGCTATCTCTCCGCGGTTGGCAATCAATATTTTCTTAAACATAGGTGTCCAGCATTTTAAAATATCCAGTTAGGTTTTCTTTTTTCCAGAAAAGCATTCATTCCTTCCTGCCCTTCCCTGGAAGCTCTTAATTCAGCAATAACATGAGCCGTATATTCGAATAACTCCTGGCTGAATTCGGCATTGGCAACTCTGGAAATCAGCATTTTGGTTTCGGTGATGGCCTGGGGGCCTCCCTGTAATAATTGTTTTATCATGTAGTCAATGTATTCATCCATTTCATTTTCGGAAGGAAAGGATTTGTTAATCAAACCGGCTTTTTCTGCTTCTTCACCATAAAATTTTCGACCACTTAGCATGAGGTCGCGAGCATGAGCTTCACCGGTTTTTTTTATTACAAAAGGGGAAATAGTAGCAGGTGCAATACCCAGCTTTACCTCGGCAAAGGAAAAAAGTGTTTCATGGGTGCAAAATGCCATGTCGCAGGCAGCAACCAGGCCATTTGACCCACCTATAGAAGCACCATGGACACGGGCAATTACCGGCTTTTTACAAATATAAATCTGCTGAAAACAGCGCGATAGTTGCAAGCTATCGTTAAGATTTTCTTTAAACCCGAACGAAGCTATTTCTTTCATATATTTTAAATCAGCTCCGGAACAAAAAACTTTTCCTTCACCTTCGAAAACAATAACCCGGCAGTATATATCATCAGAAAGCTGTTCAAAAGCCTGAATGATTTCCTCAATCATTTTTTGATTCAGTGCATTTCTCCGCTCAGGTCTTTTGAGCTTAACACGGGCAATTTGTTTGTCTATTTTTATTTCAAGCGTTTCCATAATGATTACATTCTAAAGACACCAAATTTGGGTTCGGGGAAAATTTTATTCAAGGACATGGAAATACCCATGGCAAGTACCTTACGGGTGTCCACAGGGTCAATAATTCCATCGTCCCACATGTGTGA
>CAYNBC010000075.1:0-8829 GCA_964395255.1 uncultured Sphingobacteriales bacterium
ATATTGTAAAATTATGAAAAAGAAACTGGTACACACGTTATGCATGTTGTTACTGGCTACAGGAGTATGGGCTCAGGCCACTGATTTATTCTTTTCGGAATATGCAGAGGGAAGCAGTAACAATAAGTATCTGGAAATTTTTAACGGAACAGGACAGAGTGTTGACCTGTCAAATTATGCAATACTGACCAATTACAATGGTGGTAGCTGGAGCGGGATGCTGACATTTGCGCCCAATACCATACTTGCCAACAACGATGTATTTTTAATTGTCAACAGCTCTGCAGATGCCAGCCTTCTTGCTCTTGCTGATTTGAAGCTGGCTTACAATGATTCAGGTTATGTAGTGGGATTTAATGGTGATGATGTCCGGGCTTTGTGTAAAATTGTTAATCCCAATACAACGGAAACAGATACTTTTACTTATTATGGCACAGATTATTACCTCCAAAGAATTGATATCATCGGAAACTATGACGGTATTGACCCTGGCTATGGTTGGGCAGTTGCAGGAGTAATTGAGGCAACAAAAGACCACACTTTGATAAGAAAACCGTCCATTTATCAGCCTCAGAGCTGCTGGAGTTGTTCTGCCGGTTCTGATTCTATTACTTCCGAATGGTTTGTTTATCCTAAAAATTACTGGGATGATGCAGGAAAACATACTTTTATTCCTCCCGGACCTGGCTTACCTCTTTATCCTATCAGTGTCATAACTACTGAAGATGCAGACGGTGTAGCAGACAGTCTGGGCGTTGAATGTCGTATACAGGGAGTTGTTCAATCTCTGAACTACAGGGCATGGAAACCAGGATTACAGTTTGTTATTCATGACGGTACAGCCGGAATCTGGGTTTATAATTATTCAGGAACCCTTGGCTATAACTTTGCCAGAGGTGATAAACTGGAAATCTACGGAAAAGTTTCACAATACAAAGGATTGACCCAATTTTCCCCGGATTCAATTATTGTAATTAGTTCAGGAAATGCTGAAAACACACCTAAAGTTGTCACCAAGCTTGATGAAAGTACCGAAGGCGAAGTGGTAAAACTGCAAAATGTATGGCTGATTGATCCATCTCAATGGACATCCGGAAGCTACGGCAGAACCATTGATGTTACCAATGGTGTTGACACATTCCAGCTCAGGATTGAAACAGAATCTGACCTTCATAATATGGCACCTCCTGCCGGTCAATTTGATATTTCTGGTGTTGTAGGACAATATGATGGAACTTCTCCTTATCTGGAAGGATACCAATTATATCCCCGTGATTCCTCCGATCTTTATGAACATCCTGTTATTTATCCTAACCTGGTTATCAATGAAATTCTGGCTTCAGATACTAAAGGATGGGTAGAAATTTACAATCCCACTTCCGATGATGTATCACTCAAAGGCTGGTATCTATCCAATTCCAGCACCGACTCCATGATGTTTGCTTTTCCCGACACTAGCATTGCAGGCAATGGCTATCTGGTTGTGTATGATAAGAACGAAATGAATGACTTACATTGTAATTTCGATTTTCCGATGGCTGGTGGCACCGTTGTTTTGACCAATCCTGGCCATATCGCAGACATGGTAACCTATCCTGCTCAACATGCTGATACAAGCTGGTCGAGAATTCCGAATGGAACCGGTAACTTTACATTTGGTGTACCTACACTGGGTAGTGAAAATGAAAAGATACTGCCTCTTTATACTATTTCACAGGTTACTACCAACGACCCAACTGGCATGCCCGATAGCCTTGGTGTGGAATGCTGGTTGAAAGGTGTCGTACACGGTATCAATTATAGAGCTTATAAACCCGGATTGAATTTTGTCCTCCATGATGGCGTCAAAGGTATCTGGGTGTATCTTTATTCAGGTACTCTGGGTTACAATTTCCGCCAGGGTGATGAAATCATGATTAAAGGTAAAATCAGCTTCTATAATGGCCTTACCGAAATTATTCCTTACGAAATTAAACTTGTCGATTCTTTCAAGACTTTGATGGAACCTATGGTTGTCACTGAATTGAATGAAGACAATGAAGCCAACCTGGTTAAGCTTGAAAAAGTCTGGGTTGTTGATACAGCTCAATGGCCTAAACCCACCGATTATGCAGTAAATGTTGATATTACCAACGGTATGGACACCTTCCAGATGAGAATTGTTACCGATTGTAATGTACATGGAACAGCACCACGCGTTGATACATTCAATCTGATAGGTTTACTCGGACAATATGATACATCACCTCCTTACTTTGAAGGCTATCAGATATTCCCCAGAGACACAAATGACCTTGTTCACTATGTACCTACATCTGTGGCTGAATTTACAAGTGGGCAAATCCATATTTATCCCAATCCCAATTACGGAAGGTTTATGGTTGAACTTCCATCAACTTCATCCTTCTCTATTCGCGTCATCAGTCTGAATGGTAAAGTTGTATTTCAGGACTATACTGATGTTGGCAGAATGCCTGTAAATATTGTGAAGGCTGGTAAAGGAACCTATCTCCTTGAAGTCAGAGATGACTCCGGACATATTTACCATCAAAGAATTATGGTTAAATAAAATTATTCACGAACCAATATAGAAAAGGCTACCCTCGGGTAGCCTTTTTTTATAATGAAACCAATCAATTACCAGAAGCTCCGTAACCACCAAAGGGGTCAAACTTTTTTTCTTTATTATCCTTCTTTTTTTTAGGTCTTACAAAATTGATTTGCTGCATTTTACGAATTGCCGAATAACCACCTTCCACATGATAAAGATTGTGTTTCCCGTTAAACTTTAAATACGATATGAGAGTTAATGATTCGCTCCCATCAACACAATAAATACAATTGGTAATTTTATCGTCTAGCTGTTCATAATTGTTGATTAACACTTCCTTTTCGTAGTTGTAGGAACCTTCCACATGTTCAAGCTCAAAGGCCTCGGGCTCACGTATATCAATTAAAAACAGCTTTCCATGTTTGAATTCCAGCTCGAATTCCTGGGGACTTATGCTGACAATAACATCTATATTCAAACCACTTTGTTGCCATATATCCCATCCATCTTCAAGGACTCCGATGATATTGGTAAAACCAGCCTGTTGAATCAGTTTATAATGCTCTGCTTCCTTATTACGGGGTGTAACCAGACAAAAAAATTGATTGGTAGCCAGATAAGGCAGTGCCTTTGAATAAAAATGTTCGTCTGCCGGTATATGTAGAGAGCCCGGAATAAATCCCTCTATAAATTCTTTTTGAGGACGGGTGTCCACGATAGTATATCCGTTTTTATGATAATCTTCAAACTCCGTAATTGTTAATAATTTGGGTTCTTTGTTCATGCTTCAGGAATTAAGTATATTTTTGATTTTTACTCCTTTCTTTGCAATAAAATCCTTCAAATAGTATGGTTCAAATGAAGCCAGGTCTTCTGTTTGATGTTTTTTTAGTTTTTGATTAGCAATTTTGATTTGATATCGTGCATAAGGAAAATAATTGTCCATTGTTTTGACAGGATATTTATCAAGCCAGTGATTAATTCTTTTAGCTGGTCCGCTCTCACCAACAATCAATTCACTGCTATCATATTGATTCAAAATTAATTCAACTTCAGGTTCTGTAAAATTCCCGACCCGGGTGGGTAATAAACAATGAAAGGAATTATCATAAAAAGTAAAATAAGCTTCTCCATTACCTGCTTCATAAACCACCCCTGCGGCTTTGACAGGATGCTCATTTAAAAGGTTTATACACATGGCTTCCGCGGTTTCCACCCCTATCAAGGGTAAATCAGCGCCATAACATATTCCTTTGGCTACTGAAACACCAATTCTTAACCCTGTAAATGAGCCTGGACCTTTGCTAACTGATACAGCCGCCAACTGGTTTATTTTGTTATTTGTTTGTTCAAATAGATTCTGAATATAAACAGTCAGCATTTCGGAATGGATGTTGGGTTCATTTGAATTTATTTCAGCCAGCAACTCTCCACCTTCCGATAATGCCACCGAACAGATGCGGGATGATGTTTCGATATGAAGTATTAAATTACTCACGATAAAACTAAATTTATCATTCTCAAAATGACAATAATCATTACAAAGATAAAGATAGCTTTCAGAGTTTTATTGCTCCATTTCGAGGCAGTCTGGACACCAATAGGCGTCATAATGACAACACCCAGAACAAGGGGAAGTACATACTGGGGAACAATATAACCCAGTGAAAAAATACCAGAGGGAGGAATGAAATTTTTCTCAGGAATCATGTAAACAAAACTTGTGGCAAGGGTAAACAAAGGCATTACTCCCAATGAAACGGAAGCAGCTTGTTTAAAATCTACTCTATTCCAGATGGTTAAAAGTGGCACCGTAATAATACCTCCTCCCAGACCGGTAACAGCAGCAAAAAGACCTGTTAAAAAGCCCGTTGAAAACAAACGGTAATAAGAAATTTCCTTAATCGAAATTCCTTTTCCACCAGGAGCTATAAACATCTGATAAAGAACAAGTAAGAACAACACTGTCATTAAAATCAAGGCGAATATATGTTTGTTATACCAATCATGGTTTCTAATCAAAAATGTGATAAGTACAGATGATACTATAGCACCGGACGCCAGCTGCCAGACTTTTTTAAAATAAAAATTGCGAATTCTGATTTGCCTGATACTTCCCGATAAAGAAGCAAAAAAAATAGCAAAGGCTGAATTGGCAATGATAAACCTGACCATTTCATGACTGTCGTTGGTAATAGGTTGTATTACAAACGACAATACGAAGACATAGATAATTCCACCACCGATTCCCAGCAAACCTGCCAGAAAACCACCAGCAAGACCAGCTACAAGCAATATGACAATTTCAAAAAATGACAAAAAATCAATTATTTTGAAAACCTAAAATACTCCGGTATTCGGACATGTCACTCAGTAATTCCCTGGCTTTTTTTACTTCTTCGGAATGGGCAAGGTCATACCTTATCGAGCCTTCCTGAAAATAATATCTTTTTACAATTTCCATTTCCAGAAGGGTTTTAATTAAATTTTTGTACTTATGGATTTCCTGTGATTTCTCTGATTCGATAGCCATTCGAATTGAATCAATGTCCTTTTTTATGACCTCAAAATAGTGCTCCTTTCTGGCCAGTTTTTCCAGTTTTTCAAGTGTTTTTTCCGTTTTACTTTTATAGCTTAACTCTCCTTTACTATTAACAAATTTTATAAAATCCTGGAATTCATCATCTGAGAGTGCAAATGTTTCGGGGCTTTCAATACTGTCATGCAGAAAATAATAGCGATTGGCATAATCAAAAATAAGGCGATTGTTAAGCATTAAATTGACTATTTCAGGGAATGTTTCTTTCTTAATTTCAATATCAGGTTTAATCCCTCTCCCGCTTTCCACGGTTCTGCCATTGCGGGTGTAAAAAACTTTAATCAATGAATCACTGGTTTTGACAGGATTTCCTAGCGAATCACGATGAGCATAATCAATTTCCTGAATACAGCGTCCACTGGGAATGTAATATTTGGCGGTTGTAACTTTGAGCTGGGTATTATAACCCAGTGGGCGGGTAGTCTGTACCAATCCTTTGCCAAAACTACGCTGGCCAACTATTACAGCCCTATCCAGATCCTGAAGTGTTCCTGCAACAATTTCCGAGGCAGAAGCCGATTGTTTATCTATCAGAACAACCAGCGGAATCTGGTTGTCAAGTGCATTGTTTAACGTGCGGTAAACTTTATTCCATGCTTCTACTTTGCCCCTGGTGTAAACAACTTCTTCATCTTTGTCAACAAATAAATTAACCAGTTGAACAGCTTCAACAAGCAACCCCCCCGGATTGGACCTTAAATCCAGAATCAGCCCCGACAATTCTTTATTTTTGGTCCTCAAATCAATAAAGGCTTTTTTTACTTCATCAGCGGACCTTTGATGAAATGCAGACAGCCTTATATAAGCCGTTTTTTCATCGGCCATGCCGTAATAAGGAATATTATCTATATGAATTTTTTCTCTTTGGATAGATTTTGTAAACACCTCATGGGTTGTAGTTCTTTTTATTTTCAGGTTGACAGTGCTTCCAGGTTGTCCTTTTATCAGGTTACTGATTTCATCGGATTTCATTTTAAGTGCATTTACACCATTGATTTCCAGAATTTCGTCACCCCAGAGCAAACCCGATTTTTCAGCAGGAAATCCTTTATAAATATCCACTACCAGAGGAAATGAATCCGTTCCTATGATAACGGCACCGATACCACCATAACTGCCTGTGGTCATAAACCTGAATTCTTCAGCATCTGACTCGGGATAGTACACTGTATATGGGTCAAGTGTTTTAAGCATTTCTTTGATAGATGTGGTGATAAGCTGGGCTGGATTTAAGGGCTCGACATAATAGGTATTCAGCTCTTTAAAAAGATTTACATAAATATCCAGATTTTTAGCAATCTCAAAATCGGTGGAATAATTCTTTTCAGGTTGAGCATCAAGAATAAAAGGAATAAGAAATAAAAACCAGAACCATCTCATTGAAAACCATCTGTTCATATTATTCATGGTGACTGTTAATTTCATAATCTTCAGATTTTCCTCTTTTTTTAATTTTAAAAATTTCCTTGCTCAGGTGTTCGGGAACCGGGTCATATCCATGACCTCCCCATGGAGCACAGGATATAATGCGAAAAAAACTGATGAGTGCTCCTGCAAAAGGGCCATGTTTTTTTAATGCTTCAAGTGTATATGCTGAACAACTGGGATAATAGCGGCATGAAGCAGGCAATAAAGGTGAAATTAACCATTGATATAGTTTTATACCCATTATTAACAAAAGTTTAATGGGAAATCCCGCAATATTGAGCAAAGTCTTGAACAATTTTATCAAAGCTTTTATTGATTTGCCAGTAATCGGCTTCTTCCTGACCAATATAAAGCAACAAAAATGCTGCCTGTACCCCTTTTTTGTCCAGAATATTATATAACCGATGTTTGTTTTTTCGATATACCTCCCTGAGTAATCTTTTTATCCTGTTCCTTCGGGTTGCTTTTTTACTGTATTTTTTTTGAATAACAATAAGAACCTGAGCGGGAAAAGTAGTTGGCAATTCACAAAAATGCCAGACAAATATTAAAGGGTAATGAATGATTCTATTGCCTGAATCTTTGCTTTTGAAAAGCTGTGTAATTAATTTTTTTCGGGTAAGACGTTCAGCTTTTTTAAATGTAAATTTAACAGGGTTCATTCATTTTTTTCCAAAGGACAGGATAGAAGACCAACATTATTGTTTATGCCTTCGTTCATCTGAAACAGTGAGTTTTTTACGTCCCTTTGCCCTCCGGTTAGCAATAACTTTTCTGCCATCTGGAGTACTCATTCTTTCTCTAAACCCATGTTTATTTCTTCTCTTTCTCAGGGATGGTTGATATGTCCTTTTCATTATTCCGGAATTAAAAAATTAATGAGGTGCAAAGGTAAAATTATTTTTTAACTAATAAAACTAAAATCCTTATTGATAAGTTTTACAGGTTTTTTACCTTTGAAAAATGGATAATGACATACTCATTTATATCATTTTTGGAATCGTCCTCGCACATTTTCTTTTTGCAGCAGGATGGCTATATTTTAAACTCAGGAAGAAAAAGTAGTCCTAATTTCTGTGTAAAAATCCTTTTCGTTGCATCTGACCCCATCCTCTTTTACCGCGGAAATAATCGTAATTGCCTTTCAGTGCAAAAAACACATTAATAGGATGGAAAATAAATGGTTCCAACAAAGCTGTTACAAATTGCTTAACAAGGTCAAGTTTTTTCTTATACCGGTTAAAAGTAAGTTCTTCAAACAAAATGGCCCATGTGGAAAAAGCAATAGCAAAAGAGTAAATAAATGAAAGCAACATTAAGAAAAACGGCCAGTTGGAAGCCCCAATAATACCCAGAATCAGGAAATAAACAACACCAAACACTTCGAGGAGAGGAGCAAGCCATTCAAAAAAGAACCAGTATGGATATCCAAACATTCCCATAACCCTGTATTTGGGATTAAAAAACAACCTCCTGTGTGTCATGAGAGTTTCAATGGTGCCCCGGGTCCATCTGTTTCTCTGACGCGAAAGTACTCTTAAAGTAGTAGGTACTTCGGTCCAGCAAAGCGGGTCAGGAATATATACAACTTTATATTTTTGATTGACTTCTTCCATATGTCTTCGCATCCTCACAATCAACTCCATATCCTCCCCTACCGTTTTATCGCTATATCCTCCTGAGTCAATAACAGCTTCACGATTGAACATGCCTATTGCTCCTGAAATTAAAAGTAAGCCGTTGAGTTTACCCCAGGCCATACGACCCATTAAAAAGGCACGATTGTACTCAATAGCTTGAAACTTTGCCCAGAATTCTTTAGGAAATGAAATACTTACTATTTTACCATCTTCTACTTCACACGAATTGGCAATCCTGATAACAGAACCCGTAGCCAGTATGGTTTCATCTTTTTTCTCAAGAAATGGTTTGGCAAGCTTTAATAAAGCATCGGCTTCCAATATAGAATCGACATCGATAACTACAAAATTATCTGCCTGAGAAACATTTATTCCGGCATTCAAAGCATCTGCTTTCCCTCCATTTCTTTTATCTATAACCGTTATTTTGGAATAAGCAGGATTTGTTGAACGATAAACACCCAGAACTTCCTGATGCTTTAATCTAAAGTTTATGGCAAAATTGACTTTTACCAGCTTAAAATAATCAATAAGTTTTTGCAGTGTATCGTCTTTGCTGCCATCATTGACTATAATCACATCATAATCATGATAATACAAATGCAGAAGTG
>CAYNBC010000076.1:0-3979 GCA_964395255.1 uncultured Sphingobacteriales bacterium
AATCAATATTATACAAAAGTATGATTCTGCTTTTCCTGATTTGTTCCTTCTTTCATTTTTTTGATTGATATTTGTCAAAAGTTTTGAAATTTAAGGCTTTCTGTTAATAGTCATGGAAAATATCTTCAAGAAATAGGCATGAATTTATCCCCGCAAATCAAGACCCCATTTGTTTGGAGCGATTATAAAGCGTTATCTGATTTTCTTGGGAAGAGTAAATTCAGTAAAATCTTTATTCTCACCGATAGTAATACAAACAAATTTTGCCTTCCTTATTTTATTGAGAAGTTGAATTTAAATCTAGATTTTAAGTTTATTCAGATAGAAGCCGGTGAGAAAAATAAAAACATTGCCAGTTGCATGATGCTCTGGAAGCAGATGCTTGAATGTAATGCTGACAGGCAAAGTTTACTTGTCAATCTGGGTGGCGGCATGATAACCGATCTGGGAGGTTTCGTAGCTTCTTCATTCAAAAGGGGGATTTCGTTTATACATATTCCCACAACTTTGATGGCCATGGTGGATGCCTCGCTGGGTGGAAAAACAGGTGTTAACCTGAATGATTATAAAAACCAGGTCGGTGTGTTTGCATTTCCCGAACTTATTTTTCTGGATACCCATTTTTTGACGACATTACCAGAAAAGGAAATTTTTTCCGCCAGGGGAGAAATTTTGAAATACGGATGCATCGAAGGGAAAGATTTATGGAAAAATATGAACTCTGTTTTGACTGACATTACAGAAGAGCATATTGACAGGTGCATCAAGGTAAAAATGAATATTGTGAATCAGGACCCCTACGAAAAAGGTCTTAGAAAAGTGCTAAACCTTGGACACACCCTTGGGCATGCCCTGGAGTCGTATTCTATGTTCACCAGATCTCCGCTTCCTCATGGGATAGCTGTGGCAAAAGGACTTTATCTGGAAGCCTGGATATCGTGGAAGTTGGGCTTTCTTGATATACAGGTATTGAAAATTCTGGAACAGCTGATTAAAAGTAAGATGAATGTGAAATTTGATAAAAAAATTCAGCCTGAATTTTTGCTCAATTTTTTATTGAAAGACAAAAAGAACAAGAATGAAAATATCAATCTCATTCTTATGAAATCCCCCGGTGATATTGACCTGGATTTTTTTATCGATGCAAATTCAATGTATAACTTACTTGAAGACTATTTTCGTTCAAAGAACATTTAGCTGTGAATTATTATCGATTGGAGCATATTCAAAAGGTTAATCATGTAAATATCCATCTGCCTTTTTCAAAAAGTATAAGTAACCGTTTATTGATATTCAATTACCTTTCGCACAATTTATTCAACATTAGAAATTTATCAGATTCGGAGGATACCCGAATTTTGAAGAATATTCTTGACCAAAAAAAACTTCCTCAAGTAGTGGATGCCGGTGATGCCGGCACTGTCCTCCGGTTTCTCTGTCCTGTTCTTGCGTTTATTCCCGGTACTTATATCTTAACCGGTAGTCCCCGAATGAAAGAAAGACCTGTTTTTCCGCTTGTAGATGCTTTAAATGCAGCTGGATTTCGAATTGAATATCTTGAAAAGGCTGGATATCCACCTTTGAAAATAAGTGATGGAAAGATTAAAAAGAATCAGGTAGAAATAGATGCGAGCGTGTCCAGCCAGATGGTGAGCGCTTTGCTGCTATTGGCTCCATTTTTACCTCAAGGACTTACGATTAAGCTTTCAGGAGAAAAGGTTTCGTTTCCCTATATCACCATGACTGTCAATCTGTTAAGAAGACTGGGGGTGAAAGTTATTCAGGAAATCAATAGTATTCATGTTTATCCTGTTAACTTAAAACCTGCTGAAATCCATGTTGAAAAAGATTGGTCTTCGGCTGCGTATTTTTATGTGCTTGTTTCCTTGCATCCTGAACTGAAAATATTTTTTCCCCAGCTTCAAAAAGGCATACAGGGAGATGCTGAATTAATACAGATAGGCAGGGAATTGAATGTCGAATCCAGAATACAATCAAAAGGAATACTAATTGAAAATAATCATCGCCAACTACCTTCTTTTTATCATAGAGACATGAACCCATATCCCGACCTGGTACCTCCTCTGGTAGTTTGGTTATCTCTGCTGAAAATACCTTTTCGTCTTGAAGGGGTTTCCACACTTGCCATTAAAGAAAGTAACCGTCTGGAAGCCCTTTGCAGGGAATCTGGTAAAATGGGTATATTTCTCAAACATGATAATCAAAATATCTGGAGTGAGAAGTATGTTTTTCAGAATAATAAAAGAATCTTTCTGGAAACCTACAATGACCATCGAATTACCATGAGCTTTGCAATTGCTGCCACGATGAATCAAAATCTGTATATTATGGATGGAGATAATGTAAAAAAGTCATTTCCGGATTTCTGGAAAGAAATGAATCAAGCAGGATTTAAATTTATAAAACATGAGCAATAATACATTTGGACATATTTTTCAGGTAACTACATTTGGGGAGTCGCATGGCCCTTATGTGGGAGGTGTTATAGATGGATGCCCTTCCGGAATTGAAATTGATATGGGTTTTATTCAACAAGAAATGGAAAAAAGAAAACCCGGGCAAAGTGCTATAACAACTTCGCGGCAGGAAGAAGACAGAGTAGTACTGATTTCGGGCGTGTTCGAAGGAACTACTACAGGGGCACCTGTTGCATTTCTCATTGCTAATAAAGACGCAAAACCGAAAGACTATGAGCAAATGAAGAATTTTTTTCGCCCCTCTCATGCCGATTATACCTATGAAATGAAATACGGAATCAGAGATTACCGGGGAGGGGGAAGAGCTTCAGCCCGGAATACGGCACCGCTGGTGGCTGCCGGTGCTATAGCAAAGCTTTTTTTAAGAAAATATGGAATTCAAATATTTGCATATACTTATCAGATAGGACATCTTTCATTAAATCAAAAAATGGAAAACCCTGATTTTCTTAAAAGAGATGAAAATGATGTCAAATGTCCCGATTCCGAAACTGCCCGGAAAATGAAACAATACATTTTAAAATTGAAAGAAGAAGGTGACAGCATTGGAGGTATCGTGAGTTGTCTTGTGAAAAATGTTCCAGCGGGGCTGGGTGAACCTGCATTTAACAAAGTTGAATCCATGCTGGCATCTGCTATGATGAGCATCCCTGCCTCTAAAGGATTTGAGATAGGTGAAGGCTTTAAGGTTGCTCACTTAAAAGGCTCAGAAAATAATGATTTATTGGATTTTGAAAACGGACAATTGTATTATAAAACCAATCATGCAGGAGGTGTGCTGGGAGGTATAAGTACAGGGCAGGATATTTACTTTAATGTAGCATTTAAACCTGCATCCACCATCCCAAAGATAGAATACCTTGTCGATAAAGAGGGACATAAAGCACCTTTACAAAAAAAAGGAAGACATGACCCGTGTATTGTTCCCAGGGCCGTTGCTGTAGTTGAAGCTATGACAGCCTTGGTTATGGCTGATTTAATTTTAATGAATAGAGCTTCAAGAGCCTAAAACTCATATTCCAGATACAGGGTACAACCCAGTTCACTCCAGTAATCTCCGAGTTCCAGCGTTGCAGGGAAATTTTTTCCAGCCTGATAGGGAATAAACTCCAGCTCAGCCATAAAATCATCATTGTTATATTCTTCGTAGTCCCAGAGCTGGATTTTATACTTGGATTCAAGATTATCGGTTAATTCAACAGGATTGGACTTCAGGTTAAAAGTATAGGTCTGATTGATTTTGGCATCCCAGAATTGTTTGTTGTATTTGTATATTTCTTTTTTACCAAAGGTAATTCTTATGTATAAATCAGGTCCTGTCATATCATCTGGGTCCCAGACATCTCCATTGGAATCGTAATAGGGCCATTTGGTTATTTCTACCTTGGTTATTTTAATTTTACTGGGTTTAACTTCGATTTCGCATTGTGTACCTTTATATCCCGGAGGGCATTCACAGGTTCCATCCACACATGTACCTC
>CAYNBC010000076.1:3989-4984 GCA_964395255.1 uncultured Sphingobacteriales bacterium
GTTTGCCATTACAACCAGAAAAACATATCATAGCCACGAGTGCTAATCCTGCAAATATGCCTGTTAATTTCATTTCTTAAATTTTTGTTTTTAACTGCTCTTCAAATATATCAAAAATTTAGATTCCATCGGATGGTTTAGTTGGTTTAAAAATCCGTTCTTTTTTTACTTTTGAACAAAAATGTTATGAGGATTATTGGTGTCTGGGCTTTTATTTTTGGAATTGTAATACTTCATCCTGCCTACGGCCAGAAGTTGTTTCAGGGGAAAATTATTTATAAAGTCGAACCTGAAGATAAAGACAATGCCTTTCTTCAAACCATGCTCCCTGAGGCTTATGAATACTGGATTAAAGGAGATAAAGTAAAACTTGTCATCAAAGGAGGCGTAAGTGAAGCTGTTATGAATGAAGTATTGTATTTACCGGATGAAAAAGCTGCCTATGTGTTGAAATATTCCGACAAAACAGCTTACTTTCTGGATTTAACTCCAGATAGCGAAAGTCTTGGCTCGCTTGAAGTTAAAGAAGATGAAATTAAAGTTATCCCAACACAGGATTACAGGGAAATTCTTGGTTTTTTATGCCGTTTGTATCATTATCATTATTTAAGCAACAATGAGGAGGTTGCCATTTCAGCTGATTTATGGGTAACGGATAAATTTAAACACAAAATTCCGGAGTTTGACCGAAGGTTGGGTATACCTCAATTGAATTACCCCGGTATTGAAGGCTTGCCTTTAATGGTGAAAATGAACACCCAGTTGGGCAAATTGATGATGAACATTCTGGTTACAGCTTCGGTTATTGAGTATTTTGAACCTGATGATGCCCTGTTTAAACTTCCTGGAAACTATGAAGTAAAGAATTTCAATGAATTTTATAATAATCAATAAGAAGTATATTTCCATTATTGTCTTTTTTTGTTGGAGTGCTTTGTTTTCAGGGCTAAAAGCCCAGGAAACGGGAAAGGATATTTATCTAATCTGGTTTAAGG
>CAYNBC010000076.1:4994-7547 GCA_964395255.1 uncultured Sphingobacteriales bacterium
AAGGATAAAAAATTATCACCTTATACACTGGATAAACCGGAAGCATTTTTATCTGCTCGGGCCATTGCAAGAAGAAATAAGAATCATGTAAAGTTAGATTCACGGGATTTGCCTGTCAGTCCGGCATACCTTGATAGTTTGACCAGTAACGGAGTTAAAATCTTGTTTACAAGTAAATGGTTTAACACAGCCACCATAGTTGTTGATACCATAAGTCAACTTGAGCAAATCCGTAAATATCCTTTCGTTAAAAGTACAGAAAAGGTTTACAGAAAGAGAATTATGAGGGCTTATTCTGGCTTTGATAAATTCGATTTTAATCATTCTTCTGAACTCCAGGGAAATTACCCGGAAGAGTCGGATTACGGAAAATCATACAGGCAGATACAGATTCATCAAGGGCAATGGCTTCATCAAAGGGGATTCAGAGGAAAAGGAGTAATGATTGCAGTTATTGATGCAGGATTTATAAAAGTGGATTCGCTGGAAGCTTTTGAATCATTGAGAAATGAGCAAAGGATATTGATGACAAGGGATTTTGTGGATAATGATACAGATGTTTTTCATGCACATTCTCATGGAACCATTGTTCTTTCGGTAATTACGGGAAAGATAGAAGGTAAGTTGCTGGGAACAGCACCGGAAGCATCCTTTTTATTATTGAGGTCGGAAAATGCTTCCAGCGAATACCTGGTTGAAGAAGATGCATGGATTGCTGCTGCAGAACTTGCTGACAGTATGGGGGCAGATATCATTTCGTCATCGCTTGGCTATTCTTTATTTGATAATCCTGCTATGAATCATTCTGTTGAAGAAATGGATGGAAAAACAGCAAGGGTCAGTCTGGGCGCTCAAATGGCTGCTTCCAGAGGGATATTGGTAGTAAATAGTGCCGGCAATTCGGGATTGACCGATTGGGGCATAATCACTGCACCGGCTGATGCAGATTCGATACTGGCTGTGGGTGCCGTGGATATGGAAGGAAAATATGTTTCGTTCAGTAGCAGAGGACCTTCGGCTGATGGCAGAATTAAGCCCGATGTTATGGCTGTAGGTGCAGGAACTGTGGTTACTTCCCTGAATACAGAGGGTGGATTTGTGGATTATGCATATGGAACTTCTCTTGCCTGTCCGGTTATTACGGGGCTGGCCGCATGCCTTATTCAGGCATTTCCGAATAAGTCCATACACGAAATCAGGGAATCCATTATAAGAGCTTCTTCCCTCTATGGTTTCCCCAATGACAGTATGGGCTATGGAATTCCGGATTTTTCGCTTTCATTTCAAATGCTTTCCGACTCATCATGGAAGGATTTAAAACCTGAAATTTTAAAGGTATTTCCCAATCCTGTGGAAGGAAACAATACGAGAATTATTTACTCATCGCCCCAGCTTAAGCCTGTCGAAATCAAGCTGATGGATATGACAGGAAAAATTCTCTGGCAAAAAGAAATCATAAATCCACTTTTCAACATCAATCATTTGAGTCTGGATTTAGGGCCTTTCTTAAAGCCCGGATTTTATTTGCTTTTGATTGAAAATAGCCAGGGTTTGGATTCAGTGAAACTTATCAAACTTTAACCTGAAGAAGAAAAATAATATCTGATACCGATTGAGGTAACTACATTAATGTAACCCTTGTGTCGTTCACCCCATATTTGCCAGAAAGGGCTAGCCTTTGCCACGCTGATATCATAAAGGGAGGATTGATAACGGATGAAGGCAGTCAGGCTGGGATTGATGTAATATTCTCCGCCAAGAAGAAAACTACCTTCCAGCCTGGTTGAAAAACGGGGTTGATAATCCACAGTACCATCGTTGTAAATGACTTTTTCGGCAATCCGGTAAGCCACGGCCACTCCACCGCTAACAAATATATGATCGTTGGAAATGCCCATGTATTCAAGCCACTTTTCGGCATTGTACCGATACATTACTGGTACTTCCAGATAGGTTATTTTTCTGTTAAGCCACATACCGGGAGCTGTACCTGTTTGAAGGTCGACTACTTTCCGGCTGCCTTTCTGGGTAAAATTTAATTCTACTCTTAGGTGTCGATTCTTATTAAAATGATATTCCGAAAAAACGCCTGCCAGAATTCCTCCCTTGTCAAAGCCTCTCATATTATCGCCTGTAATCTGGCTTCCATTAAGGCCTGCAATTACACCAGCACCGAATCCCTGTGCATTTGTAAGTGTTACTAATATGATATTCAGGGATACAAACAGAAAATAGATTTTATACAAATTCATTCGTTTCTTTTTTCCTTACAACCACTTTATTTCCCAGATCTTCAACAACAATTACCTCAGTTCCTTTTTCGATAAATTCACCCTCGGTAATAGCATTATACCATTCTTCACCTATTTGAACCTTACCTACGGGATGCATATCAGTTACTGCTAAACCGGTTTGGTTGACAAGAGAGCTTTCGGATTCCTCTTTTGTTTCAGGAGTGTCTATAGTTCTGTAAGTAGTTTTTCCCAGAGTGGTCTGTAATACAAGTCTTTGAAAAAGTTTAGATGAAATAATCTTTTTAGCTGTAGCGAAAAC
>CAYNBC010000076.1:7557-8765 GCA_964395255.1 uncultured Sphingobacteriales bacterium
ACAATAATGACAGTAGCAGTAAAGGAAAAGGTAACTACCAGTAAAGATTGAATCAAATCCCTGCCAGAAACAAAGGTAAAATCGAA
This sequence comes from uncultured Sphingobacteriales bacterium, assembly GCA_964395255.1. Classification (GTDB taxonomy): domain Bacteria; phylum Bacteroidota; class Bacteroidia; order CAILMK01; family JAAYUY01; genus CAYNBC01. Next base: position 7,644 of record CAYNBC010000076.1, read on the forward strand.
ATAAATGTTTTGAACCATAGCCAGAATTAAACCGGCCAGCATAAGAATAATACCCGAAATACCTGCTATTCCAAAACCAGGTATGACAAAAATTTCAAGGGCAAGCAGCCCCAGACCCAGTATAAAAATTAAGATTTCCCAGTTGGCAGCAAGGCTTTCCAGATATAAAGGAGCAAAATAAAGTATAGCGGCTGTTACAGCTGCAGCAAAAGGGAATCCAATACCCGGACTTTGAAGCTCATAATAAATGCCACCCAGAATAATTAAAATCAATAAACCATGAACAAATGGGTTGATTAAAAAATTAATAATTTTATCCAGCGTAGTCAATGTCATTTCGTGAATTTCATAGTTTTCATAACCTTCGGCTTTCAAAACTTCATCTATAGATTCTGCTTTTCCATCGCAAAATCCAACTTTGAGTGCCTCTTCCCGGGTAAGGGTCAGAACATGGCCTTCAGGAGCCAGTGAGTCGAGATCAATAGAGGGGTCAACCATGGCCTCGGCAATCTTAGGGTCGCGACCTCTAAACTCGGCTGTAGAACGCATCATGGCTCTCATATAACTCTGGTATTTATCAGGTAAGGCTTCTGCATTCTGGGTAACTACGGTAGCAGCACCAATGGTAGACCCTTTGGCCATGTATATTTTATTACAAGCTATGGATATCAATGCTCCGGCAGAAGCTGCGTTTGGATTAATCCATACAAATACGGGTATAGGACTGTTAATAATTTTTGTCCGAATGGAATCCGCTTCATTCAATAAACCACCAGGTGTATTCATTTCAATGATAATAGCACTTGCATGTAATTGATGTGCTATCTCAAATGCTTTATTGGTGGTTCTTCTGGCAGCCGGGTCAATTTGCGAAGTCAGGTCAAATTTGACAATGACAGGAAGAGTAGTTGAGGTATTTTGTGCTGATAAAGCATAGGGTTTTGCGAGTAAAGCAGGCAAAAGTAAAATAATGAAATATTTGTTGAGTAATCTGATCATCAGGATTAAATTTACATTCAAATATCTGAAATTATCAGCTTGTAATGTCGATATCTTTGAAATAATGTTACGGTGGACTCATTACCTTTGTTGTTTAAAGAGGTATTGGATGAATATTAAAAT
>CAYNBC010000077.1:0-7553 GCA_964395255.1 uncultured Sphingobacteriales bacterium
ATCTTTATAAAAATACAGAAGCCATGATAATTTATCCTATCTCATGGATTGTATTATTTGTTTTCCTTCTTTTTGCCTCCTGCAACGATGATACTCAACCACCGGAGAACAATTCCGGACTACCCATAAGCCAGAGAGAATTTTTAATGGGGCTGGTTCCTACACCTGCTCACGCTCCCAACAGCACTTTTGACGATATTGTTGATGCTTATCAGGAAACTGGACAAATTGCCGATATATGCATGATATGGGTTGAAAAACAGGGTATTGGCCAATATCAAAGACTTCAGCAAAACCAGGTTGTTACGGCTGTCAGGGTTTACGGATTGAAAGCTTTTCTGACCCTGAACTTTGCCACTATCAAAAAAGTCGACAGCGGACTTAAATATATGATTGATGCACCCGATACCGTAGCACCTTCACTACAGGATGCTACTTTCAGAAAATTGTGGAAAGAAGAGGCAAAAAACCTTGTTATGGCTTTTGAACCCGAATATCTGTCACTTGGCAATGAAGTAAACGATTATTTTTATCTTTATCCTGATGATTTAATGCCCTATATCACACTTGTATCCGAAACCGTAAAAGAATTAAAAAAACTCAACAAAAAAACCCGATTTCTGGTTGTTTTGTCATATAATCATTTGATAGAAAATAATCAATGGAATATTTTATCAGCCTTCGACAGCATTATCGATTGTATTGGACTGACTACTTACCCCTATAAATATTTTTCCACCCCTGATTCCATTCCGGATGATTATTACTCCAGACTGAACAATTACACAACGAAGCCCATTGCATTTACTGAAATTGGCTGGAGCTCGGCAAGCCCTCAACAAAACGAAGAAAAGCAAAAGGAGTTTTTAATCCGCTTTTTGAATCTTACCAGAGGTATGAATCTGGAAATGGTTAACTGGTTATTTTTACATGAAACTCCCCTGAGCGGAATTCCGGCACAGGTCACCAATCCTGATGTTACAACCATTGCATTAAAAAAAGCAGACGGTTCGAAGAAGCTAATTTATGATTCATGGAAAAAGCTTTATGATTTGCCCTAACTGTCACCTCAATTTCACTTACTAACAGGATCTCCTATCATTCATTCAGTTTTAATGCCCGTTTCGCCTTTTCATCTATAAAAAATTATAGCTTATTCAGTTAACTATGAAGACACTTTAACATAAGTAGTTTATAATAATCTAAAAATGTTTTCATATCATGATTTTCTCCTAATTTTTCAATTTTCTAAGCTATTTCTATTTTTGTACCAAAAAAAATGATACAGATTTTGCATAATCCACGGTGCAGGAAAAGCCGTGCAGGACTTGAATATTTAAAGTCCAGAACCCAGCAGTTTGAAATAATAGACTACATAAAGAATCCTCTCAGTGCTGAGGATTGGAAAAAAATTATCGATAAAACAGGCTTAGGCGTTCACCATTTGCTTAGAACGCAGGAAGCGGAATTCAAAAGTATGATAAAAGGTAAAAATCTGAGTGACGAGCAGATTATCGAACTCATAGCCAGATACCCCAAACTTATACATCGCCCCATTGTTATCAATGGTGATAAGGCTGTTCTTGCCCAGCCTCCAGAAAAAATCGATGAAATTCTTTAATGGCTATGTAAAACCGTAAATTTACCGCTAATAGTTTTTTTACCAGTGTTCAGGTAATAGAAATAAATGCCGGGTTTAAGTTTCTCTATCTTTTGAGCTTTTTGTGAAATCAAATAATATGTGCCCAATAATTTGCCCTGGTTATCATAGATCATAAGTTGTCCTTCAACCGGAACATCAGATTTTAAATAAACCATACCTTCACTGAATTGCAGGGAAATTTTCTGATGTTCAGGATTATCCATCGAGCTTTTATTTTGAAGAACCACCGTATTGGAAGGACCGGATAAAACATGCAAAGTGGCATTTTTACCATCAGCCATCGAAGCAACAAAAACTTTATACGGAACATTTTCCTTGATGAAGTCACCGTCTATGTCCCGGGAATTCTCGTTTAGTGTATGTATAATATCATTTCCTGTTTTATTCACTTTTTCAGGGATAACCGGATTTACCAGTGCAGCAGCATTCAGGTCAAAGTGAGAAGCACTGTCTTCCTTTACAACATAAATCCAGTACTGGGATACCTTTGACTCGTCAGCTGCTTTTTTAAAACTTACCCTCAGGTCTCTTCCGTCCCCAAAATCTGAAATATCTTCTGCAATGATATTGCTAACCGGAACTGATGGAATATGTAACACACCAATGGCACGATTGGATGTACTCAGAACAGGGGGCATCGAAGAGCTATTTTTGGGGATTGAAAGAATGTAAATACGATAAAACCTGGCCAGTTCCAGTTGATTTCCTTCCATGTCATTTAAATTTTCAGGGAGGAACATAGCCACATCCTTACCTGCCGGGGTTATGCTCAAATAACCCGAATCGGCAACCTGAAGTGCCATATCCAGAGTAAAGTCATAGCTTTTTTCAAGGGGAACAACCATCAAGCGGTATTCCTGCAATTCATTTTCAAAATCACTTTTACGAAAGCTAATCCACCAGTCTGAGGCATTTCCTTTATCGGTGCTATCTTTCACAGCCAGTTCCTGAACTATGGGAAGATAAAGCCCCTCTCCAGCCAGAATTAGTTCTTTTGTATGGCTGTTAAAGGCATAATCTTTAGCGACAAAATATGCTGCAGCGGAATCCACATCCAGCCGAATCCAGCCATTCACTTCTTTGCCACTACGGGTAATTTTAACACCCAGAAAGCGGTCCTGCACACCAATCCAGTTGCCGTATTGTCCGTTTCCGGCAAAATTCAGTGTACCGATTTCAGAAACATTAAAGGAAGGGTCGTTATAACGAATGGTATCATTTAAATTCAGGGCAAAGGGGTAAAAATAGTAATTGGTGGCCGAGCCCATAATTTCACAACCCAGTTCTTTAACCACGGCTACCATATTCACCGTTCTTACAGTGTCCTGGCCTTCTTCATAAAAATGACCGATAGTAAGGTCAAGGTAACCGTCCAGGTTCAGGTCAATTTGAAGTGCTGCACCATCTTTTCCTTTAAAATCTGGAAAGATATCATTATATACTACCTGTGCTTCGGCATTGATACCTAAAAATCCGGCTGCCAGCGAAGAATATATTCTAAGTTTTTTATCCATTATGATGGGGTTTTCTTTTAGCAGTTAAAATTAAGAACTTTTATAAAACAATCTCCTGTCAACGGTATTTTTAATAATTTCCGGAGTAACAGGATAACCTGTAAAATCGGTTAATAAAGTTGCATAATGAGTGGCGTTATCCATGAGACTATCGTAGGAGATATAGCATACTTCTGCAGGTAATCTCTGAATAATATCCTCTATTCTTTCCATATCCTGCTTCAAACGGAAATATCTGTCATACGGAAAAATATCGTTTCGTTCACCCAGCATTTTCATTTGTGATGAAATAACATCAATAGGATTACGATCCATAAAAATGATCCTGTATCTGAATGTGTGAGGAAGATAATTCAGCAAAGGCGCTACAATTTTAACGGCTTTATTTACAGCTAATTCTAAGAACTTATTGTCAGCTGGAAGATTCTTTACTGGCTCATATTCAAAATAGCCATGAGGATTAAAAACATCCGGATAACGCTGGTTGTCTGTTAATAATGGCATGCCAGCATGCAGCAGAATTTGCATCATCAGAGAGGTTCCGGAACGGGGAAAACCGCTTACCACGAAAACAGTGTCCGCTCGAGGTGGCGTAAAATGTTCAGGATTTTGATTTTCCCGGGTAATTCTTTCCACCCAGATTTCCGGATTTTTAATTCGGCTTGCTATTTTCCGGGCAACCAGAAATGCCTTTAAAGCCTCTTCTTTTTTGTTCATGTGGTACAGGGCTTCACCCAGGTAAAAATGGGCATAGCTTTGATGGAATAATAAGCCAATGGATTGAAGGAAGCATTCAGCAGCCTTTTTATAATTACCTGTTCTTAAATGACATAACCCAAGTCCAAGCCATGCTTTTTCCTGGTTTTCGTCTGCTTTTAAAATTTCGTTGTAGTAATCTGCTGCCCTGGAGTAATCTTTGAGCGTCAGCCAGGCATTGGCCAATTCAAGTTTTTGAACAGGATTCGTTATGTCATAGACTGACAAATCCTCTAACAACTCTCTTGCTTTATCAGCTTCATTCCTTTTAAGATGAAGCGTGAGTTCAAGCATGGAAATCGTTGCGGGAGACACGGCTTTTGCCCGTTTTAGTTCGTTAATCAAGGTCCGGGATTCTTCAAGATGATGAAGTTTCAGGTAAATTAAACACAAATCAAAAGCTACACGAAAATCAAGAGAATTTTGCCGGTGCAATTTTTCCAGAATTTGCAGTGCATGGGAAAAAAGGTTTTTATTCTGGTAAACCCTGGCAAGATGGTATTGGTTCTCATATTCTATGGAAATAAGAGCATCTTTGTTTTTCATTTGTTTGCTGTCGATATAGCCCAGATTTTCAAGGAGTTTGATTTCTGAATTCATGGAAAAAACGGATTCAGGGCTTTCCATATATTGTTTAACCACTGATTGTTCCCAGCTATCGATGAATTTTATATCTTCAGTTTTAACAAAAATCGATTGCAATACTTTTCCGTCCATATCTTTTCCTACTGGCTGGTTAAAATAATGGAGAATAGTAGGCGTAATATCCAGTATGCTGGCACCGAAAACAAGTTCATCTTTTTTAATCCCCTGCCCTGATGCGACAAAAATACCGTAAGGGTTGTGTTCCGATGCTACTTCCATTGCTCCTTTAGGGGGTTTATCCCTTTTGAAATGGGTTTTAAAACCATGGTCTGAAACCACGAGCACCAGGTCGTTTTCCGTGCATTTACGAAGCAGGCCATCCAGCATCATATCCTGAAAGATATAAGCTCCTTCAATCACCCCTGCATAAATAGATTTTTTATTTTCATCTTGCTGCTGGTAATATTTCATAAACATGTGAGACAGGTGGTCCAGAAAGCTGAAGTATACAGCTGTAAAATCCCAGTCTGAATAATCCATTAACCAGCTTGTAACTGATTGCACAGAAGCTGCATGTGCCAATGAACGTACAAGAAATGCAAGATGACGGTCTTTTTGCTGATCCACCTGATAAGCATCAGGTAAAAATGGTAGAATGTGCGACTGTGTGATTTCATCCTCCGAAATCTGTAGCTGTGATAAGATACTGGACAAACGACCGGGGTAAATATCCCCTGTTTCAGGCAATTCGTCAGGTTGGTTTTGGAAAAAAAAGTGGTCTGATACCATACAGCCATTTATTTTTTCAACAGGAAAACTTGGCCACCATGAAATTACATTGCAATGCAAATTAGCTTCTGAAAGAATATTCCATAATGAAACGCATGTTCTGGATGTATTTCTGACAGGAATCACCCTGCCATGTTGAGTATCAGCTTGTAAAAAACCCAGTATGCCGTGTTTCTCAGCTGTTTTTCCCGTGGCAATGGAAGTCCAGAGCATAGGCGATAACATGGGAGCAAGAGAAGATAGTTTACCAGATACACCCTGGTTAACTAATTTTTCGAGGGAAGGCATCATGCCTTTATCCATCAAAGAATGAATAATTTCCCATTCTGCACCGTCCCAGCCTACCAACAAAACCCTTTTCTTTTTGAAATTTCTGACAGGATGAGTGAAGTCCAGTATGTTGCGTGGTCTGATTTTCCATGCTTTCAAACCTTCCCAGCCCAGTGCCAGCAACCCGGGTGAACCTTCTTCCGGTACATTGTATGCCTCTCCTGTGCTTTTAATCTTGATGAAAGCCATGTTTGCAAATTACTTTGTTTATGGTTCTCAATCCATTTCGGCCATTTTTCGCAAGACCCTTTCCGAGATCTTGATGCTGAGTTCATAAAGTAAATAAAGTGGGAAAGCAATGAGTAGCTGACTCATCAAATCTGGAGGAGTGAGTATTGCAGACAGGGCAAGAATTACAACCACAGCATGTTTTCTGTATCTTTTCATGGCGTGTGGAGTCAAAAGTCCAAGGCGGGTTAAGAAATAAGCCAGAACGGGTAATTCAAATACAACACCTCCTGCTAAACAAATACTTGAAATTGTAGAAATATAAGAATTCAGGCTAATCTTATTTTCAACCACATCACTCACAATGTAATTACTTAAAAAATTGATGGAAAGAGGAACAATGATAAAATAGCCCAGCATTACACCCAGCAAAAACAAAATGGATACAGAAAATATAACCTTTTGAGACAACCGTTTTTCATTTCTGTACAAACCGGGTTTAATAAATTGCCACATCTGGTAAACTACATAGGGAAAAGCTACTAAAAATCCAGCTGTAAAGGAAATGGTAAGGTGAATGACAAATTGTCCCGTAATTTTGATATTGATAATATCCACCGGGTTTTGATTGATGCATAAAATATCATTTCCAAGAATATCGGCCAGGCGGCAAAGCAAGCGATTGGTAATAAACCAGGGTTCTTTGGGAGCAAGTATAACATTGTTAAAGATAAAATCCTTAAAGAAAAACATTACAATTGAAGCAATCACTACAGCCACAACAGACCTGAACAGGTGAATTCTGAATTCCTCCAGATGGTCAAAAAAAGACATTTCCCGTGGGTCTTCCAGCACTCTGTTTTCTTCATCTCTTTCTCGAGTCATAATATCAATGATTCCGGGCGACAAAAATAGAATATATCTGATAACTTTGTAAAAATTTAGCTATGAAAGCAGCCCTACTGATTATTGGAAACGAAATATTAAGTGGTGAAACCCTGGATACCAATTCTCATTATTTAAGCAACAGACTTACCGAAATGGGTGTTGATGTTGTAATGAAAATTTCCATTAAAGATGACAAAAAAAATATTATCGAAAGCCTTGACAGATGCCTTGATGTAGCTGATCTGGTTCTGATATCGGGTGGTCTGGGACCCACCAATGACGACATTACCAAAAAAACACTGGCAGAATATTTTGATTCCGAGCTGGAATTCAACGAAAAAGCCTACGAAAACATTAAAAAATTATTATTACCTCGTTACCCTCAACTCAGCGAGGCACATAAAAGCCAGGCATGGCTGCCACGAAAAGCTTTAATGCTCAATAATTACCGGGGAACAGCCCAGGGTATGTGGTTTGAAAAAGATAACAAAATAGTAATTTCCATGCCGGGCGTGCCCTTTGAATTAAAAGGTATTTTCGAAGAAGAGGTCGTTCCACGCCTGAGGGAAAGATTAAAAGATAAATTCGTCTGGTTTTTTAATATTCGAACCGTAGGTATTGCAGAATCACGAATTGCTGAAACTATTAAAGATATTGAACAGGATTTGCCTCCGGAGATTTCCCTTGCTTATCTCCCATCAGTAGGACAGGTTAAACTTCGGTTTATGGTTAAATCTGCCGGTGAAAAAGAAGCCCTAAAATTGCTTGAGCCTTTTAAATATGCGGTCGAGGAAAGGTTAAAAAAATACATCTACGGTTACGGTAATACAAGCCTTGAGGAAGCCATAGGGCAATTGTTA
>CAYNBC010000077.1:7563-8713 GCA_964395255.1 uncultured Sphingobacteriales bacterium
TTATCAGCCAGAAATAAAACATTGTCTGTAGCTGAAAGCTGTACAGGAGGATATTTGTCCCATCTAATAACCAGCATTCCCGGAAGTTCCAACTATTTTGCAGGGGGCATTGTTGCCTATTCAAACGCTATAAAAATAAACCAGCTGGGTGTGGATGAAAAAATCATCCAGAATAAAGGCGCTGTAAGTGAAGAATGTGCTGTGGCTATGGCCATAGGTGCTAATAAGCTCTTTGGTACCGATTACAGCATAGCTGTTACAGGCATTGCAGGTCCTTCAGGAGGAACACCCGAAAAACCTGTAGGTCTTGTCTGGATGGCCTGCTGTGACCGTTCAGGTAAGGTTAAAACCTTTAAACAACAATTTGATAGAGGTCGCATCCCTAACATTCAATTCAGCGCTGTAAACGCTCTTAATTTACTCCGTATAACATTTTTGACATAACCATTTTTATTTAAATTTAACATTCTGGTTATCTAACGGTTAAACATACTTTGTTTAACTTGTTATATTTAAAAATAACAAGCTTGGTGAATAAAGCCAGCCATTATGATTTCGTGAAGAATATTAAATTTTCCAGGATCTCATGTATTTAATATAAACAGGAATAATTTTTTTATTCAGAAGTCGATAATTAAGACCTTTGCAATTCTATTATCTGGAAAATCTATGGTATCAACGCTGCAAATACAAATCAAAGGTCTTGTTCAGGGAGTAGGCTTTCGTCCCTTTGTTTACCGTATGGCCATGGAAAACAAGATTCGTGGATGGGTGGTCAACAGCAATGACGGTGTAATTATACAGGCTCAGGGTGAAAAAGCAGATCTTGAGGATTTTTTACAGTCAATAAAACACAAAGCACCACGGGCTTCAAAAATTATGGATATTCAGGTTAGCGAAATCGAGCACGAAGCCTTCGACAAATTTGAAATCATTAAAAGTACCGATGCTTCTGATGAGATTACAGAAGTAAGTCCTGATATTGCAGTTTGTGACGAATGTCTTAAAGACATGAAGCATCAGCCTCATCGAATAAACTATCCTTTTATCAATTGTACTCATTGTGGTCCCCGCTTTACCATCATTCAGGCTCTACCTTACGACAGAGAACGCACAACCATGCGTGTTTTCCCCATGTGTGAAACCTGCC
>CAYNBC010000078.1:0-243 GCA_964395255.1 uncultured Sphingobacteriales bacterium
GGGTTAATGATTGAAGAAAATAATATCAGTAATTTAATTGAAAAATGTAAAAAAGGTGACCCCCAGGCTCAAAAGCTGCTCTATGAACAATTTTATGGACCTTTGATGAATATATGTTTAAGATACAGCCCCGATTATGAAACAGCCAGAGACTGGTTGAATGAATCGTTTAGTAAAATTTTTTTACGCCTGAAAAAACTAAAACATCATGAAGCATTTATTTCCTGGGCAAAAAAAATTACT
>CAYNBC010000078.1:253-1756 GCA_964395255.1 uncultured Sphingobacteriales bacterium
AATTCTGTCCATCTCTGAAATAGAAGAAGAAAATTTTGTGATTGAGTATGATACTGGCAAGTGGGAGGTAGCTCATTTGCTTCAATTAATCCAGAAGTTACCCTCACAAACTCGTGCTGTTTTCAACCTCTATGTCATGGAAGGGTACTCCCATAAAGAAATTTCAAAGATGCTGGGAATAAGCCAAAATACATCTTTCTGGCATCTGAATCATGCACGCAAGTTGTTAAAACAATGGATTACCGAATCGGAAAATGAAGGATAAAAAACATATTGACCATATTTTCAGGGATTCTTTCGAAAACTTTACCCCCCTTCCCCAACCCGATGATTTCAGTAAATTTACGAGCGTTTATCTCCATCACAGAAGAAAAAAGAAAGTTTTGTTTGTAATTTTATCTGCTGCATGTCTGGCAATATTCACCACTGTATTTGTATTCTTACCGGATAAAAAACCAGCCATCAAGCATGAATTGAATCATCAGCGGATAACAAACACAGAGTCCTATAAAAGAAATGAATCATCAGCAACAACTACTCAGGTGCACCAGGGAAGTCAGATTAAGAAGCAAAAAGCTAAAAAATCCTGCACCGAACTGAAAACCCATAACGAAACTCAGTCTATCAGGAACCAGTCCTCGTCTAATCTTGCCAAATTTAAGACCTTAGTACAAACTGCAGATTTTAATAACTATAAAAATGTAGCTGGAAATCAAACCAATAATCTTACTTCTCTTCAAAACGAAGAATCCGCAAAGTTTAACTTTATCGGCTGGAAATTTATTCCTTTGACCCAACCTTCATGGAACGCTGATAAATGCAATATTGTAGAATTTAAACAATCCTGGAAAACCTCTGAAAACAAAACCAGGAATCATATTATCCCATCTGATTGGGGAGGCACTGGTTTTTATCTCTCCAGTGATTATCTTTTTATCGAAAATCATTTCACGGAGGAAGGTTTTAGTATTACTGATATCAGTTCTTTCCGGCCTGCGATAGGCGTGGGCATTCATAAAAAGCTCGGAAGAATTTATTCGTTATCTACCTTTTTATTTTTCGGAAATAAAGAATATATGCTTTCTTACCATCAAAAAGAAATTCCCGGCTTTCCTCAAACTCCTGATTACAGTGACTATCAATTTTCCTTCATCAACCTGATAATTCACGGTTCTTATTATTATCTGAAATCAGATATGATTCATCTTTATCTTTTTAGTGGGCTTGAAACCAAATATTTTTATTCAGAAATAATCAGGACATTCAGAGATCATAAATTAACTACCAATCCCTTCCCGGAATATAAAAGATTTATGATAGGATTAACAGCAGGAACGGGTTTTGACTATCCTGCCACCCAGCATATTTATTTTGAATTTGCCCCTGAAATACGCATCAACCTTAACAGTGGTTTGGTAAAAAATGCAAAAGACAATCAATATTTGATAAAAATACGAAATATTTTCCCTGGCGCATATTTGGGCGTTAAATATATTTTTTAAA
>CAYNBC010000078.1:1766-7355 GCA_964395255.1 uncultured Sphingobacteriales bacterium
GAAATAAAGGGACAGGACCCTGAATTTACACAATTTTATGCCAATCCCATCTACCTGAATCCGGCTTTTGCAGGTACAGCCAGAGGCCCCAGGTTTGCCCTGAACTACAGGAACCAATGGCCAAGTATCCCCGGCAACTTTGTTACCTATACTGCTTCATATGACCAGCATTTTGATATGATTGCCGGAGGAATCGGCTTTCAAATCATGTATGACCAGGCAGGTGAAGGTGAACTGGGTACTACAATGGGAAGTTTTATGTATTCTTATCATCTGAACGTAAGCCGTACTTTTGCTTTTAAAATGGGATTACAGGCTTCGCTCATTCAGAAAAAAATCGATTTCAGTAAACTTCACTGGTACGATGAAATCGATAAAAGACTGGGATTTGTCAATCCTACCAATGAGGTTTTGCCCAAGAATGGCGTCTATAAAACCGAAGTTTTTCAGGATTTTTCTGCCGGAATCCTGGGATTTTCCAAAAAATTCTATGCAGGTGTTGCCGTTAATCATATCAACGAACCGGAACAATCATTTTATGGCAATGCCAAGAGTATTCTTCCCATGAAAATAACTGCGCATGCTGGAATGCTTATTCCTCTTGACAACGAACGAAAACCTAAAAAGTACTTCTCACCCAATTTGATGTTCCAGAAACAGGATTATTTCATGCAATTTAATCTGGGAGCATATTATATCAACAATTTTTTTATTGCCGGATTATGGTACCGCCAGGCTTCCATTACTACCGATGCTATCATTGGATTGATTGGTGTTAAAAAAGACCAGCTTAAATTTGGATACAGTTATGACATCACACTTTCCAGCATCCACCATGGTTCTATAGGTAGCCATGAAGTTTCTATTATTGTGGAATTAAAAACCTACAAACGCCCACCAAGTATTAAATGGAGAGCATTGGATTGCCCCGACTTTTAACAGCTTAAAATAATGTTGGAAATAATTTCGTTGATTTGAAAATATATTTTTTAATGAAAAAAATATTCTCCTTCATCATCATTGTGTTCATTATAGGAGAAATACATGCTCAGGACCCTGAGTTTACTCAGTTTTATGCCAATCCACTCTATCTGAACCCGGCTTTTGCAGGTACAGCCAAGTGTCCCCGTGTAATTACCAATTACAGAAATCAGTGGCCTAGCATTCAGGCCAATTTTATCACTTATTCCGTTTCTTATGACCAGCATTTTGATGCCCTTGCCGGAGGCATTGGCGTGCAGGTACTTTATGACAAAGCAGGAGCCGGTGAATTATCCACTTATTCAGGCAGCTTTATCTATTCCTATCATTTGAATGTCAGTCCTAAATTTACCATTAAAGCCGGCCTGGAAGCTACCATACAGGAAAAAACCATTGATTTCAGTCAACTGGTATTTGGTGATCAGATTCATCCCCGCCTTGGAGTTATATACAATACACAGGAAATACTTCCTGCCCCGGGTTTTTATAAAATGGACCCATTTCTGGATTTTTCAGCCGGATTTATGGGATTTTCAAAAAAATTCTATACCGGCTTTGCAGTCCATCACATTAACAAACCCAAAATGACATGGCTGGATGACCCGTCATCCTACCTGCCCAGAAAATATACCGTTCATATCGGTATGATGCTTCCTATGGAAGATGTTAGATTTCCGAAAAAGTTCTTTTCTCCCAATGTTTTGTTTCAAATGCAACAAAATTTCATGCAATTTAACATTGGTGCCTACTACATAAACGATTACTTTATTGCTGGTGCATGGTTCAGGCAAACTTCCGTAAATTTTGATGCTTTAATGGTTTTGCTGGGTATTAAAAAAGGTGTCGCCAAAATTGGTTATTCTTATGATATCACTTTTTCAAAAGCCCGTTTTGGCGCCAAAGGAAGTCATGAGCTTTCGATGATTTTTGAATTACCCTGTCCCGAAAAAAGAGCTCCCAGTGTTAAATGGAGAAAGCTGGATTGTCCGGACTTTTAATGGGCATCCAGTGTTTTTTTTATATATCCCGTCAAAAACTCGAATGCTTTATTTAGATTTTTATTTGCCCGTGAAGTAATGGTTTCCTTCATCTCCCATTCGTATCCTTTGATATGGAGTAAATAAGATTCCGGATTGCTGTTGAAAAGTTTATTACATAAATGAAGAACAAAACCCGGTGAAGAAGCGTGCATGGTAAATTCTACCTGCGGAGTTGAAGGCTTGAGCTTTTCAAACTTTATATTTTCTATGTCTTCAGTGGAAGCATCAACAAAAACAACCAAATCAAAATCTTTGATGAGTTCGGAGTCTTCAATGTTGAGTTGATAATTGGATTCCGTTCTGACAAGTTGTTGAAGATTAAGCTCTTTAACCCAGTGTTCTATTTTTTCGACCAGCAAAACTCCCAGCCCGTCATCCTGTCGTCCGGGATTTCCAAATCCGTAAATCAAAATTTTTTTGTTCAATCCCTAATTTTTCTTTCTATCAGGTTATTGTAATTGTCAAAAAGACTGATTTCCAGAGGCATTTTACCCAAAGCATGTGTGGCACAACTTAAACAGGGGTCATAAGCGCGAATAGCCACCTCGACAGCATTCATCATACCATCTGTAATCTCAGTTTTCCCGTTCATATATTGTTTGGCCACTTCATTGACCGCTATGTTCATAGGAGTATTGTTGTTGGTTGTGGAAACAATCAGGTTTGCCATAACAATCTGATCGTTGTCATTAATCTGATAATGATGGAACAAAGTACCACGGGGAGCTTCAATCACACCAACGCCTTCATTTTGTTTCTCTCCTTCCACAACAAGTTCATCACCCGTAATATCAGGATCAAGTAAAATTTCTTTCATTACTTCAGCCGCATGCAATATCTCGATAAGTCGGGCCCAATGGTAGTGCATGGACATATTGTTGGGTTTTCCCCGGGTGTAAGATTTAAATTCTTCAAATTCTTTTTGAGCCAGTGGAGTAGGAATAAAATCAGCACAATTCAAACGGGCCAATGGACCTACCCTGTACCATCCGTTTTCCTTACCCATATGAGAAAGATAGGGAAATTTCATATAACTCCAGGATTTCACATCTTCGTAGATGTATTTGTAATATTCCTGGTAATCAACATCATTCAGGATTTTATTACCGTTTTGATCCACGGCTCTCAAAACCCCATGATACAAATCAAGAGCTCCGTCTTTTCTGACAAGGGATAAATAATTAGAATCAAATTTACCAAAGTTATCAATCCATTCTTTGTTTTTTCTGTGATAATCTTTATAAAATTCCAGAGCTGACACAGACCATTCAATCATCTTATCAATGTTGAGAGGGTCAGGGCCGTTGAGGAAATTGTCTACATCATTTTCGCTAAGGGATTTGTTTATACCCCCGGGTATGGCACCTGTTCCATGTATTTTTTTCCCTGCTGTTGCCTGAATAATTTCCTGACCATATTTACGCATCATTACGCCCTGCACAGCAAGGTCTTTATGTTCCAGAGCCACACCAATAATATTGCGTACCAGGGGATTAGCATCAATACCGAATAGTAAATCGGGGGATACCAGATGGAAAAAATGCAATGCATGAGATTGAAAAATCTGTCCATAGTGCATGAGTCTTCTCATTTTTTCGGCAGTAGGCGTCAGACCCTCCCCTGTACCTGCACCTACAATTACATCAATAGCTTTGGCTGCAGCCAGATGATGGCTGACGGGACAAATTCCACATAATCTTTGAACCAGTACAGGAGCTTCCCAGAAAGGACGTCCCTGAATAAATCGTTCAAACCCACGAAATTCAACAATATGCAAGCGAGTTTGTACAACCTGATTGTTCTCATCAAGATGAATGGTCACTTTTCCATGACCTTCAACTCTGGTTACAGGTTCTATTGTGATTTTTTTCGTCATCTTTTTCTTTCTTTGTCTGGTTAATCAAATTTAAATCCCTGATAAGGAATATTTATTTCTTTTCCGGTAGCCAGAGAATAAATGGCTTCCCAGATAAGTTCGGGTCTGGGAGGACAACCCGGCAAAAAATAATCTATTTTAACAATTTCATGGCAGGGGTATACCCTGTCAAGAAGCATGGGTAATTCATTATCACTGGGAAGTGTTTTGGAAGTATTGGCATTTCGTACTGTGACTCCTTCCAGATAAGCTTCACGAATGCATTCTTCCAGAGGAACACAGTTTCTCATGGCAGGTAAACCACCCATTATGGCACATTCTCCCAGCGAAACCAATATTTTACAGTGTTTTCTAAATTCTTTCAATACATGAACATTTTCGCTAATGCAACAGCCGCCTTCTATTATGCCTACATCACATTTTTTTGTAAAGTTTTTAATATCATCAATGGGTGATTTATTAAACTCTACCAGTTCAATTAAATCCAGAATTTTCTCATCAATGTCAAGAAAAGACATATGACATCCAAAACATCCTGCCAGTGAAGTAGTTGCTATAATTGGTTTGCTCATTTTTTCAAAATTTAAAATTTATTTTCAATTTCAGAACCTATCGGTTCCCTGTCAAATTTTCTTTGACCAATGGGTACTCTATATGCTTTGTTTCTTAAAAGTATGCTTCCCACAGGACAGATTTCAGAAGCCTTCTTTGCCATTTCGTCCGTCATGGATTGTGCCAGTTTCTTGTCAATTATAATTTTAGTTTTTTGGCCTCTGTATTGAACAGCAAAAATACTTCTACCCTGGCCGTCTTTAATCCCTCTCACACAACGTTTGCATAAAATGCAACGGTTGTTATCCTTAAAAATTTTGGGATGAGATGCATCTACATCTTTCGGATTAAACTCATAAGGAAATCTGGGAACAGCCATTTGAAAACGATAAGCAAGTGCCTGTAACTCACAGTTTCCACTTTTCTCACATACGGGACAATAATGATTACCTTCAACAAACAAAGCTTCGATAATCATTTTTCTGAGGTCGGACAATTCAGTGTTATCAGTAACTATTTCCATACCATCTGAAACGGGTGTTGTACAGGCCGTCATAAGCCTACCGTTTACCCTGACGGTGCAAACGCGACAACTTCCCTTTGGCTTTAATCCTTTATAATTACATAGGGTAGGAATATAAATTCCATTTTTTGTAGCTACATCTACAATGTATTCGCCTTTCTCAGCTTCTATTTTTTTACCATTTATACTAATTGTTATCTTGCTCATATTTTTTATTCTTTAATCATGAAAATTAATCTCAGGTTTTCTTTTAACAATCCTGCAAAATTCCTGTACAGCTTCATTCAGATTAAATTGACTGCTGTAACCATTATATCGATTAATATAAGATTCATAGAGATATCGAAAATTAATGACGGAATTTATGATAGGATTACCTGCTGTTTGACCCAGGCCACATCTGCTGGCTTTGAGCACCTTGCCCCATTCAAGCAAATCATTGATATCCTGGCTTGTGCCATATCCACCAATGATTTTTAATACTTTGTTTTTCATAATCCGTGGAAGATTCCTGCATGTAGAGCATGAACCACATGATTCCTCAAGGAAAAAGTCAGTAAAGTTTAAAACTACATCTCTGATTAAATCTCTTTTTTTACCAATAATAATGATGGAAC
>CAYNBC010000078.1:7365-8705 GCA_964395255.1 uncultured Sphingobacteriales bacterium
CCCGTAGAAAAATCTGAATAACAAATTTTATGGTCAAAATCTTTGGGATGAATAAGTCGTCCTGAAGGGCCTCCGATTTGAACAGCCTGAACTTCGTCAAGGTCGGCATTCACCATATCGAGCAATTCATATACCCTCATACCCATTTCAATTTCATAAACGCCCGGGAAATGACAATCTCCCGAAATACTAAGAACCTTAAACCCTGACGATTCATGAGTTCCGTATAATCTCCACCACTCAGCGCCCTTGTCTATAATTCGCACAACAGAACAGAGAGTTTCAACATTGTTTACCACGGTAGGTTTCTGTTTATAACCCTGCTCAACAGGAAATGGAGGTCTATCACGTGGTTCTCCGCGGTTTCCTTCTGCTGACTCAAGTAAAGCAGATTCTTCACCGCAAACATAAGCACCTGCTCCTATCTGTATCCGGATGTCAAAATCAAATCCCTTGATGCCCAGTACATTTTCACCGAGGTAATTGTTTTCGCGCATTTCACGAAGTACAGCTTCAAGGAACTTTTGCAGATAACGGTATTCATAGCGCAGATAAAGTATCCCATAATGAGCACCGATGGCATAACCGGCAATCATCATTCCTGTAAAAACATCTTTTGGTTTTTCAGTGAGAATAACACGGTCTTTGAATGTGCCGGGTTCACCTTCATCAGCATTACAAACTACATATTTTTCCGGCTCATGGGAAGCCCGGCAAAACTCCCATTTCAATCCAGTAGGAAATCCTGCTCCCCCTCTACCTCTTAAGTTGGAAGTTTTAATTTCCTGAATCACATCATCTGGAGAAAGTAAAGGAAGCTTTTCTTTAATTTTTAAAGAACTGTCTTCATCTGCCAGAACGGGACCTTTCCTCCTGATATGATTCATTACCATGGATTTTACAAGAGGATGACCGTTGTTGCCGTCACCATAACCGGCTTTAATCATTTCCTGGACGGGTTTGCGCTCCCTCATATCGGCAACAAGCTCTCTAACTCTGAAGGGCGTTAAGCGCGTGAAAATATGTCCATTTATAATGGCAGCCGGCTCCTGGTCACTCATTCCAATGCAGCTTGTTTCGTACAAACCAATAAGCCCATCAGAAGTAACTTCACCAAACTTAATTCCACATTCTTTTTCAAATGCTTCTTTTACTTTGTTACCTCCTTTAAACTTACAGACTACTGAATTGTTTAAATAAACATTATACAGTCCTCCTGGTTTTCTTCTGAAAAAGTGATAGAAACTTACTGTTTCTTCAATGGCAGCTACAGAAACATGAAGATGATTAGCCAGTTGTTCGATAGACTGTTCGGAGATATAGCCTTCATTATCCTGAAT
>CAYNBC010000079.1:0-7118 GCA_964395255.1 uncultured Sphingobacteriales bacterium
CTAATTTAAAATATTTTTTAATTTTGCAAAAAATTTTGTCAAAATAAAATTATTATCTATGAAAAAAACACAAACACTTATCTTTGTTCTAGGGTTAGGGGTATTGATTGGTTTATCTGCTTGTAATAATTCCCCGAAAGAAGAAAAAAGCGATAATCAAACAGTTCAGAGCGAGACTGAGGAATCTTCTCAGGCAACGATGGAGGAAACTGAAAAATTCGCAAAAGGAAAAGAAATCTATGAGCAAAAATGTATTGTTTGCCATATGGCTGATGGCAAAGGTCAAACAGGAGTATTTCCTCCACTGGCAGGGTCTGATTATCTTCTTGCCGACAAAATAAGAGCCGTCAGGCAGGTTTTGAACGGGTCCAATGAAGGTATAACCGTTAATGGTGTTACCTATTCTACACCCATGCCAGCTCAGACTGATAATGTTGAAGAAGCTGTTGAGGTAGTTAATTATATTTTAAACGCCTGGGGTAATAACGGAGGAACAGTAAGCCTGGATGAAGTTAAGGACATTGAAATTATTCGATAAACTGTTTCTTAAAAGGTAAAAATGAAATATTATTTTTTCTCTTTCCTGCTTGTCAGCATGCTGATAGGGCTGTCTGCTCATGCAGAAATCAAAAAAAAGCAGGAAAAACAAAATTTACCCCCTATTGGCATCTATGAAAATCTGGGGGCTTATATTCCTCAGGACATCATGGTTTATAACACTGACTCCCAGCTCGTAAACCTGAAATCATTGATTGATAAACCCACCGTGCTTGTTCTGGTATATTATACATGTCCGGGAATTTGCTCACCTCTGCTTGACGGTGTGGCTGATGTAATTTCCAAAATGGACCTGGAACTTGGTAAAGATTATCAGGTGCTTACGGTAAGCTTTAATAGCGATGAAACACCTTCGCTGGCAAAAAGTAAAAGAAAAAATTATCTGAAACAAATTACCAAAGAAGTTGACCAAAGTGCATGGCAATGGTTTACAGCCGATAGCTCCAACATTGCCCGGTTGACTGAAGCTGTAGGCTTTCGTTTTAGACGGGAAGGAAAAGATTTTATTCATGCAGCTTCTTTGATTGCACTGAGCCCTGAAGGAAAAATAACTCGCTATTTATACGGAACCGAATTTTTACCTTTTGATTTGAAAATGGCCATGATAGAGGCCGCTAAAGGACAACCCTCTCCAACCATCAACAAAGTTCTTCAGTATTGTTTCAGTTATGACCCTGAGGGCAAAAAATATGTATTCAATATTACCAAAGTAACAGGTACCATTGTATTACTGTTCGCTTTGATATTATTTTTAATCCTGACATTAAAGAAAAGAAAAACTACAGTCAATGAACAGGCCTAATTCGGAGCAAAAGCTTAATTTCTTTCAGGAAAAGCAAGGCAGAAAAGGAATTTTTGCCTGGATATTATCTACAGACCATAAAAGAATAGGGCTATTATACTTTTACAGTATCAGCTTTTTCTTTCTGGTAGCTGTGGTTATTGGTCTTTTGATGCGCCTTGAGCTGATAGCTCCCGGCAAAACCATTATGGATGCGCAAACCTACAATTCCTTTTTTACTCTTCACGGAGTCATTATGATATTTCTTTTCATCATTCCCGGTATTCCTGCAGTGTTTGGAAACATTGCATTACCCATGATGCTGGGGGCCAAAGATGTAGCTTTTCCAAAGGTAAACTTGTTGTCCTGGTATTTATATCTTATGGGAGCCATTCTGGCATTACTGACCTTGTTTGTAGGAAATGGCCCTCCTGATACTGGATGGACATTTTATGCTCCTTACAGCGTAAAAACAGGCACCAATGTTACTATGGCCGTATTAGCTGCATTTATTCTTGGATTTTCATCCATTCTTACAGGCTTGAACTTTCTTGTTACTATACACCGTATGCGAGCACCCGGTATGACCTGGTTTCGTATGCCGCTTTTTGCGTGGTCACTTTATGCCACGGCATGGATACAGGTGCTGGCTACACCCATCGTAGGTATTACATTGCTTATGATTGTTGCCGAACGAACCCTTGGCATCGGTTTGTTTGACCCTGCACTCGGAGGTGACCCTATACTTTACCAGCATTTGTTCTGGATTTATTCCCATCCTGCTGTCTATATCATGGTTTTGCCCGGCATGGGGGTGGTTTCTGAAGTTTTACCCGTTTTTGCCAGAAGAAGAATTTTTGGATATAAAGCCATTGCTTATTCCAGTCTGGCAATTGCTTTTGTAGGTTATTTTGTATGGGGGCATCATATGTTTACCTCTGGTATGAGCGGCCCTGCAAGAGTTATTTTTTCATTGCTCACATTTCTGGTTGCCATTCCCAGTGGAATTAAAGTTTTTAACTGGCTTGCCACACTTTACAAAGGTTCTATCGATTTAAAACCTCCCTTGCTTTTCGCTCTTGGATTTATCTTTTTATTTGTCATTGGAGGTTTGACCGGTTTGATTTTGGGGTCTATTGCCACAGACATTCATGTTCATGATACTTATTTTGTAGTTGCACACTTCCATTTTGTTATGTTCGGTGGTACAGGTTTCGCCTTTTTCTCTGCTTTGCATTACTGGTTTCCCAAGATTTATGGCAAAATGTACAACATCAAAAGAGCTACTGTTTCTTTCTGGATAATATTGATAGGGTTTTTAGTGCTTTATTTTCCCATGTTTATTCTTGGTATGATGGGTATGCCGCGCAGATATTACGATTATTTGCCTGAATTTACCCAGCTACAGGTCATTTCAACAGTGGGCTCATGGATACTTGTAACAGGTTTGATTCTAATGATTGTCAATTTGATACAGGGATATAGAAAAGGTGAAAAATCATCCAGAAATCCCTGGAATGGTTTGACACTTGAATGGCAAACTGATTCTCCTCCCACCCTGGAAAATTTTGATGAAATTCCTACAGTTACCGAAGCTCCTTACGAATATAAGTCTTAAATTTAAAGATATGACAGTACACAGGGATGATGCGGCATCGAAAATGGGAATGTGGATATTTCTCTTTACCGAGTTGCTTTTATTTGGTGGTTTGTTTCTGGTATATTCCATTTACCGTTTTCGCAATGCCGAAGCTTTTACTCATGCGGGGCTCGAATTGGATATCATGATAGGTACAATCAATACACTGGCATTGATTACCAGTAGCTTAACAGTAGCTTTATCCATTACAGCCATGCAGAAAAACAACAGAAAGCTGGCGCTTATTTTCCTTTATATTACTATTTTTCTCGCATTGGTCTTTCTTGTAAATAAATATTTTGAATGGAGCCATAAAATCGAACACGGACTGTTCCCCGGACAAGAACATTATATGAGTCTGGGACATGGGGAAAAATTGTTTTTTTATCTTTATTATTTCATGACCGGATTACACGCACTTCATGTGATCGTGGGTGCTGTTTTTCTGTCTTTCGTAATTCGATTTATCAAAAAAGGGAAAATCAGCCATGATAATTATGCTTTGCATGAAAACGGAGGGCTTTACTGGCATCTGGTTGATTTAATCTGGATTTATCTTTTTCCCTTATTCTATCTCATTCATTAAAATTTGAATTATGAGCTCAAAAAACAATCACCATATAGTACCTTATACCAACCATGTATGGGTCTGGTCAGGCTTAGTATTTCTTACTTTTTTAACTGTTTCTGCTGTTCTGGTTGATTTGAAAAATTTTGTTGTATTTGCTGCTCTGTTGATTGCCTCTGCCAAAGCCTCTATCGTAGCAGCCTACTTTATGCACCTGAAATTTGACAGCAAAATACTGACAGCCATGCTTATTCTGGTACTATTTGTTTTTGTAAGCTTTATTTTGTTAACTTTCATTGATTATTCATTCAGATAAAAAAATAACATGTTACTGGCCATCTCTGAATATGTAAAAGGTGTAGATACGGCATTTACCGTAATAATAGGGATTAGCCTTTTCTTTCTCGTGGGTATTACTTTTTCTATGATTTATTTTATTGTTAAATACAATAAAAAGAAACATCCCAAACCCGAAGACGTCAAAGATAATGTCCGCCTCGAGCTTATCTGGACCATCATTCCTACAGTTCTGGTGTTGATTATGTTTTTTTACGGATGGCTTGGTTATCAGCCTTCGCGCAAGGTACCCGAAGGTGCACTTGTTGTAAAAACTACAGGCAGAATGTGGTCCTGGAGCTTTGAATATCCCAATGGAAAAGTGAGTAATGATGTTCTCTGGATGCCCGTCAACAAACCTGTAAAACTCGAATTGTATTCTCCCGATGTTTTACATAGCCTTTATATTCCTGCATTCCGGATTAAAGAAGATGTGGTTCCGGGAAAAAGCAACTATATGTGGTTTGAATCTAATGAAACCGGTGAATATGATATTTTGTGTGCCGAATACTGCGGAGCACGCCACGCCTATATGCTGGGTAAAGTAAAAGTGGTACCGGAAGAAGAATTTAAAAAATGGCTAAACTCCGATGTACCCGACACCTCAGCTCCGGAACCTGTGGGCTATCAGATCCTGAAAAAAAATGCCTGTGTTTCCTGTCACTCAACGGATGGCTCAGTTATTATCGGCCCCAGTTTTAAAAATTTGTGGGGAGAAAAAACCACCGTCATAGATGAAAACGGAAACGAAATTGAAATTATCGTAGACGAAGACTATATCAAAACCTCCATTTATGAGCCCAATAAACACATTGTCAAAGGGTTTAACAAAGGTCTCATGATTTCCTATAAAAATCAGGTAACCGAAGAAGAAATCAAAGAAATCATTGAATATCTGAAAAGCCTGAATGAATAAGTTAAGAACTTATCTCGAGCTGGTCAAATACCGTATAACCATAGTTGTAGTTCTCACTACAGTTGCAGGATACGGACTTGCCCGCGGACAATTCGATACAGGTATGATTTTTCCTGTTGTTGGCCTGTGGCTTGTAGCTGCTGGCTCGGCAGCGCTCAATCAATACCAGGAGAGAAAATGGGACGCCCTCATGGAACGAACCAGAAACCGTCCCATTCCATCCGGAAGAGTCAGTCCTTCTGAAGCATTGATATTTTCATGGATGCTTATAGCGGGAGGTCTTTCATTGATTTTATTGACAGCCAATCTGATGGCAGCAATTTTTGCATCCCTTGCCGTAGTCTGGTACAACGCCATTTACACCCCTTTGAAAAGAAAAAGTGCATTTGCCGTAATACCGGGTTCAGTTATCGGAGCATTGCCCCCTGCTGTGGGCTGGGCAGCCGGTGGAGGAAGTTTAAATTCTCCCGACCTTTATATTTTGATGTTTTTCTTTTTCATCTGGCAAATATCTCATTTCTGGCTGTTATTAATGCGCTTTGGTACAGAATATCAAAAAGCCGGATTCCCTTCATTAACGAATATTTATTCCGAAATTCAACTCAGGCGAATAACTTTTCTCTGGTCTCTGGCTACTGCTATCAGTGCCCTTTTCATTCCTTTCTTTCGTATTACAACAAACATGTGGGTTTTGTTTTGCATCCTGCTTGTTGCTTTGATATTTGTTTACATCTTCCTCGATTTGCTTCAAATTCGTAAAGCTTTCAAATTGAAGAAATATTTCATGTCTATTAATTTGTTTTTAATAGCTGTAGTGCTGATCTTATATCTCGATATTTTAATCTGAAATACCTTCATTACTTCTATTGTTTCTTAAAAAACATATCTTTGCGCTTTAAATTTTTTGAATAATGGCAAAAAAGAAAAAAGAAAATCCGGACGCAGCTTTTGAAATACCCATATTTACACCGGAAAACAAAGACCGTGTTGAAGAATTTTTTGAAAAATACAAAAAACAACTAACCTATGGTCTGGGAGCCATTGCCCTGGTACTTCTGGCTTTCTTTGGTTATAAAAACCTCATCCTAAAACCCAAAGAAAAAGATGCAAGGGATTTGATTTTTATTGCACAAAATTATTTTGCCCAGGATTCTTTTCAACTTGCTCTTTACGGCAGTAATAAAACCGATCAATCTTTTTACGGTTTTCTGGACATTATCGATGAATTCGGTATGACGCGAACGGGCAACCTGGCTAAATATTACGCTGGCCTTTGTTATCTTCATCTTAACGACAACGAAGAAGCCATTCGTTATTTGAAAAAATATAAAACATCCAGCCCTATTTTAGGTCCTTTAAAACTTGGAGCCATTGGTGATGCCTATGCCAACATGCAGGAATACGAAAAAGCTGCATCTTATTACATGAAAGCTGCTAAAAAATCCAACAATAAATTTACAACACCTTTCTTTTACCAGAAGGCAGGCATCGTTTATGAAGCTATTGAAAAATATGACCAAGCGTTGAAGATATTCAAAAAAATAAAAGAAGAGTTTCCAAAAACCCAGGAAGGCAATAATGCCGATAAATACATCGGGCGAATTGAATATAAAATGAAACTCAAATAAAATGTCCGGAAAAAAGACTCCCGACCTGGTACCACTTGTCCCTGACGAAGCTGCTAATATCAAAATCGGGATAGTTGTTTCTGACTGGAATGCTTCTGTAACCGGTCAGTTACTGGAAGGTGCCGTTGATTATTTCCATAAAGCCGGAATCAAAGAAGAAAATATCTTTATAAAACATGTACCAGGGGCTTTTGAAATACCACTGGCTGCCAAATGGCTTTTTGAGTTTAAAAATGTAGATGGTGTTGCCTGTCTGGGATGCATAATCAAAGGTGAAACTCCCCATTTTCATTATATATCCGAGTCCGTATCCCTGAAACTTGCTGACCTGGCTCTTCTTACCGGCAGACCTGCAGGCTTTGGTATTATCACTGCCGAAACAAAAGAACAGGCTGCTGAAAGAGCAGGTGGTAAAAAAGGAAATAAAGGCATCGAAGCTGCCGATGCTGTTATTAAAATGATTGTTGTTAAACAGCAGCTTAAAAAGAAAAACAAAAAAGAAGTAGGTTTTTAAAGTGAATCCAGGATTATCTGATTCTACAAAAAAAGTTTCTCTGGTTCTTTCAGGAGGAGCAGCACGCGGACTGGCTCATATTGGTGTAATTGAAGAACTGGTAAAATCAGGTTACGAAATTGTTTCTCTGGCAGGAAATTCTATGGGTGCATTTGTAGGCGCCATTTATGTCCTCGGC
>CAYNBC010000079.1:7128-8693 GCA_964395255.1 uncultured Sphingobacteriales bacterium
ATCGAAATCCTGTCTTTATTCGATTTTTCGTTCAGCAATAATGGTTTAATCAAAGGGGATAAAATCTTTAAAAAACTTCAAACTTTTGTTCCCGACAGAAATATCGAAGATTTGAATATCCCTTATCGGGCAGTTGCTGTGGATATTACATCTCACCAGGAAGTGGTTTTTGATAAAGGTAGCATCTTCAAAGCCGTAAGGGCCTCTATTTCCATTCCCACAGTTTTTACGCCCCTCATCGATGGAAACAGGGTGCTCGTTGACGGTGGGTTGATCAATCCTATTCCTCTCAACCGGGTGGTCCGACAGGATAATGATATTCTTGTAGCTTCTTTTGTGAATGCCGACATTCCTTACATTAATCCATACAGGGACACGGCAAAAGGTAAAAAGCAGGTGGAAAAGCAACACCGCAAGTTGCTGGATTTCAATCTTGACCTCGAAAAGATACTTCCTTCCAGAGGTAAGGAAAAACTGGGATTTTTTCATCTTCTTACACAATCTATCAATATCATGACCTATCAACTGGCCATTCATCAAATTGAAAAATACAAACCAGATATACTCATACAAACTTCGCGGGAAGCAGCACATCATTTTGACTTTTTCAAAGCCCATGAATTAATAGAAGCAGGGCGTTATGCAGCCCGAACCACACTGCAAAGCCTTTAATTTTTCTGCTCTAAGGATATGATAACTAAGAGGAAGTGGGCCCGGAGGGACTTGAACCCCCGACCAATTGATTATGAGTCAACTGCTCTAACCGACTGAGCTACGGGCCCTCAAAAGGACTGCAAATATACAACGAACCTGAAAAATTTAAGTCTATTTTACTTAAAATTTTCATTGCTGTCCCCATTCCCGGGCGGACGGATATATATCCCGTTCTTTTCGTTTATAAAATAGAAACCCTTTGAAAAATCTGATATTATCATCTGCTTTTACTTTATAGAAAATACCGATTTTTGAAATGCTTAAACATGACAACGGAAATTCAAAACATAATTTTTGATTTCGGGGGTGTTCTGTATGACATTGATCCCATGCTTGCCAAAAAAAATTTTAAAAAGTTAGGGCTGGATTTAAATCCATGGTTGTCCAACCAGGAGGAAATATTCAACCAGATGGAAACAGGAAAAATTCAGTCTGAGCAGATTATTCAGTGGTTTAAAAATCAACCGTCCCTGAGGCATGTACCCGATAATGAGATTCTTCATGCTTTTAATTCGATTTTGAGAGGTGTAAACCCGGTAAGTCTCAAATACCTTAGATTGCTCTTCGGCAGATTTAATTTGTATTTATTGAGTAATACCAACGATATTCATTATGAACATTTTTACCGTGAAATTATCCGTAAGCCTGAAACGCAAGATTTTTTCCAGCATTTCCGTAAATGTTATTATTCTTTTCAGATAGGATTAAGAAAACCCGATAAAGAGGTATTTAAATGGGTCATAAACGACAGTCATATTCAGCCTGATGAAACCTTGTTTGTGGATGATAATGAAGAAAATATTATAGCAGCCGCAGATTGTGGATTTCATGTTTTTCATTTCCGGTCGGTT
>CAYNBC010000080.1:0-1598 GCA_964395255.1 uncultured Sphingobacteriales bacterium
CCTCATCCTACAATTATTGGTTTAAAAAAAGAAGATAATAAATTTATACCTATCTATGAAACCGATATCGAAAAGAGTGAGGAATCATATTTGAGAAATTCCCTTTTCTCAGGGATTACGGATTATGTTCATCAAATTGTGGATTTACCTGGTTTTGTTCCCGATTTTAACAAAGACTTTATCATTCATTTACTGGATTCATTACTTAATCATCCTGATTTTGAAACAGCCCGGGCTCTGGGAAAATTTACCCATAAAATCAGTTTTGGGAATGTTTCTCATGAGATGGAAATAGCTCCATGTCCATCGGCTAAAATTTCCCGGAAAGAAAAGAAAAAGTATCTGGAAAAATCCCTATGGAAAAAAGGAACTCAAACCATGCTAAAAAAAAGAAGCAGATAAATTTTACCTGCTTCTTTTCTTTTATGCTTTGCAGTATTTAACCACCAATAGCCACGCGGGCATACTCAACAACGCGAAGTTCAGCATCTACATTTTTGAGGGCTTGTTCTACGGTGAGACTACTGTCTTTGACAAATGATTGAGCCAGAAGGGTATTTTCTTTAAAGAATTTCTGAAGTTTTCCCTGGGCAATTTTATCAATGATGTTTTCGGGTTTTCCTTCTTTTCGGATTTGTTCTCTGGCAATTTCCAATTCGTGTTCAATAACTTTGGGGTCAACATGGTCTTTGTCGAGAGCTATCGGGTTCATAGCGGCAATTTGCATAGCTACATCTTTACCTATGGAGATAAATCGTTCATCATTTTTATTCAATACAACCAGAACACCAATTTTGTTGTTCATATGATTGTATTCAACAACCATAGGTCCTTCAAGCTTAATATAGGAAGAAATTTCTATTTTTTCGCCTATTTTACCCATTTGGTCGGTCAGCAGGTCTGAAATTTTTCCTTTATCAGTGTCAATCTGAAGAAGGCTATCCTTGTTTTCCGGGAATTTTTCAAGGGCAGTATCAGCAACCTGATTGGCAAACTGAACAAAATCGGCATTTTTGGCAACAAAGTCTGTTTCACAATTGATTTCAACAATAATTCCTTTATGACCGTCCGTTTTGGCAATTATGACACCTTCGGTAGCTTCCCGGTCAGCTCTTTTGACCGATACTTTCTGACCTTTTAATCTTAAAATATCAATGGCTTTATCAAAATCACCCTGAGCTTCGGTAAGGGCATTTTTACAATCCATCATACCGGCACCGGTAATTTTACGCAATTTCGCAACATCTGCAGCTGAAATACTCATATTATTAAATTATTTTTTGGTTTTACGGGGAATTCTTACTTTGGGTCTGCGCTCAGCTTTTTTATCCGTTTTTTCTGTTTTTCCTTTGGAAGAATCTGAGCTTTCTTCTTTACGCCTTTTTTTCATTTTTTCTCTTTCCTCAAGACCTTCAGCAATGGCCTGGGTAATAACTTCGGTAATCAAAGCGATGGACTTGGTAGAGTCATCATTACCAGGGATGGGATACCGGACTTGTGTGGGGTCGGTATTGGTATCAACGATGGCAAAAGTAGTTAGATTTAGCTTTTGAGCTTCGGAAAGTGCAATATTCTCTTTTTTGATATCAACAATGAAA
>CAYNBC010000080.1:1608-8580 GCA_964395255.1 uncultured Sphingobacteriales bacterium
TAATCTTGTCATATCGGCAATACCCCCGAGAACTTTAGCCAGTTTTTCTTTTTCACGCATTTTCATTAAGCGTTCTTTTTTGTTCATGCCGGGCATATTGCCTTCTTCAAGCATTTTTTCCAGGTTTTCCAGTTTTTTGAGTGATTTGCGGACTGTAGAAAAGTTGGTGAGCATGCCTCCCAACCATCTTTCAGTAACATAAGGCATTTTTACCTGGCGGGCTGCATTTTCGATTATTTCTTTAGCCTGTTTTTTGGTGGCAATAAAAAGAATTTTTCTTCCTGATTTGGCAATTTCTTTGGCTGCTTTTGCAGCTATATCAAGCTTTTGAATGGTTTTTTGTACATCAATAAGATGAATACCGTTTGACTCCATAAAAATATAAGGAGCCATATTGGGATGCCACTTGCTTTTGTTATGTCCAAAATGAACACCGGCTTCAATAAAATCTTTCTGGCTGTATTTTATTTCCATGCTGTCAACTTTATCTTTTTCTAAATTGAAAATTCTTTCTGGCTTTGGGCTGACCGGCTTTCTTTCTTTCGACCATACGTGGGTCACGTTTGAGAAGTCCGGCTTTTTTCAGAATATCTTTGTAAGCTTCTTCATTGGATTCTACCAGGGCACGGGCTATACCTAAACGAATGGCTTCGGCCTGTCCGGTAGTTCCCCCTCCTTCTACATTAACTTTAATATCAAATTTGCCCAGAGTTTCGGTTAGTTTCAGTGGTTCTTCCACTGCATTCCGGGTTGTAATGGTTTTAAAATATTCTTCATAGGGAGTTCCATTGACCAGAATCTGGCCTTTGCCATTTTTTAAAAATACCCGGGCTACTGCTGTTTTTCTCCTGCCTACAGTATGAATATATTCCATAAATTTTAAATTTCAAGAGTTTGAGGTTTTTGAGCCTGATGAGGATGCTCTGTACCTGTGTAAATAAATAAGTTTTTCAGATATTGTTTTTGCAGCCTGTTTTTAGGCAACATTCCTTTTACGGCTTTTCTTAAAATTTCTGTAGGTTTCTTTGCCAGAAGTTGACGCGGGGTTTTGAGTTTCAGACCACCGGGATAATTGCTGTAACTTCTGTAATATTTATTATCCCACTTTTTTCCTGTAAACCGTACTTTTTCGGCATTAATAACAATCACTTTGTCTCCTGAATTGACATGAGGTGTAAAATCGGCTTTGTGTTTCCCCCTGATTATATTTGCTATTTTGCTGGCCAAACGACCAACCACCTGGCCCTCGGCATCAATAAGATACCAGTTGTGCTGAACAGTCTGGCGGTTGGCAAATCGGGTTTTATATCTCAGTGTGCTCACTTATTTAATTTTTTTAATCATTAGCTAAATCTGAATTAGGGTGCAAAGGTAAAGTATTTCAAAAAAAATGTACCAAGTATTTTGAAAAAATTAATTACCAGTAGCTTATTATTATTTTTTGATTCTTTCAACGTATGACCTTGTCCGTGTATCGATTTTGATAATATCACCCTGTTCGACAAACAAAGGAACCATAATTTCTGCACCTGTTTCCAGTTTTACGGGTTTGAGTGTATTGGTGGCAGTATCGCCTTTTACACCAGGTTCAGCATAAGCCACTTCCAGTTCGACAAAGGCTGGTAGTTCGCAAAAAAGTGGTGTATCAGTTTCATCATGGTAATATATATCCAGGTCCTGACCTTCTTTAAGTAAATCTGCATTTTCAACCATATCAGGCTGCAAGCTTACCTGTTCGAAGGTTTCTGTATTCATGAAAATCATTCCTGTATCATCGGAATAAAGGTACTGATGAGGTCTTCTTTCTACACGGGCAGTTTCTACTTTAACACCAGCAGTAAATGTGTTTTCGATAACTTTACCGCTGGTAAGACCTTTCAGTTTGGTACGAACAAAGGCCCCTCCTTTGCCGGGCTTTACATGCTGAAATTCAATAATCTGATATATTTCATCGTTCAGCACAATGCACATTCCGTTTTTAAAATCTGCTGTTGTTGCCATATTTTGGTTTTTTATTCTTTATTCAGGGTCATAAGCCCATTTTAAATAAATAGCTCCCCAGGTAAATCCACCACCAAAAGCTGATAAAATCAGATTATCACCTTTACGGAGCTTGTTTTCCCATTCATAAAGGCACAGGGGAATGGTTCCATTTGTAGTGTTACCGTACCTTTGAATGTTTATCATCACTTTATCCATGCTTAAACCCATTCTTCTGGCAGTGGCTTCAATGATTCTGAGATTTGCCTGATGAGGAACCAGCCATGCTACATCTTCGGGTTTAAGGTTATTTTTTTCCATAATTTCAGCTGAAACATCGGCCATTTTGGACACGGCAAACTTAAAAACTGCCTGACCTTCCTGATAAACAAAATGTTCTCTTGCATCTACGGTTTCATGGGTAGGAGGTTTTACAGACCCCCCGGCTTTTTGATGTAGATGTACCCTTCCTGCGCCATCACTTCTTAAAATTGCATCCTGAATACCCAATCCCTCCGTATTGGGCTCAAGAAGTACGGCTCCTCCGGCATCTCCAAATAATACACAGGTCTGGCGGTCGGTATAATCAATAATTGCAGACATTTTATCAGCGCCTACCACAATCACTTTTTTGGCAAATCCAGTTTCAATGTACTTGGACGCAGTAACAAGGGAATAAATAAATCCGGAACAGGCAGCATTAAGGTCAAAGTGGAAGGCATTTTTGATTCCCACTTTATCGGCAATGATATTGGCTGTGGCAGGGAATATCATGTCGCCTGTAACTGTTGCACATATCAACAGGTCTATTTCATCGGGATGTGTATGGGTTTTTTCCAGGAGTTTTTTTACCGCTGGTGCTCCCATATCGGAAGTACCTTTACCTTCTCCTTTTAAAATATGTCTTTCTTTAATTCCCGTTCGGGTTGTAATCCATTCATCCGTTGTATCAACCATTTTTTCCAAATCTTCATTGGTTAATACATCTTCCGGCACAAAAACCTCAACACCTTTTATAGCTGCTTTAATTCCGTTCATAATGATTTATTTCTTTTAGTAACCATTTAAGTTTTTCAAAACTTCAGAAATTTTTTGTATTAAGTTGTTTTGTAAAATATTTTCTGCAAGTAAGAACATGTTTTCGAATGCTGTTGGAGAAGAAATACCGTGTCCGATTATCACGGGTCTGGTAATTCCCAATACAGGCACACCTCCGTATCTTTCGTAATTGAACGAATCAAGATATTCGTCAGAATAACCTTTTTGGGTAATAATTTTATAAAATCCTTCAATGGTTTTTAAAACAATGTTGCCTATAAATCCGTCACAAACAATAACATCAGCTTTATCGTTCAGTATATCATATCCTTCTATATTACCCATAAAATTAATAAGTTGACTGCTTTCGAACAAATCGTAGGCCGAAGTAGTAACCAGGTTTCCTTTTTCTTTTTCCGAGCCAATATTAAGTAAAGCCACCCTGGGTGATTCAATATTGTAAAGGGTTTTAAGATAAATAGAGCCCAGCACTCCAAATTGATATAATACATCGGGACGGCAATCAGGATTAAAGCCTACGTCAAGAATGATACCTGTTTTGAAATTGGTTTTGGGTAAAAATGAGCTGATGGTGGGGCGTAAAATACCGGGTATGGTGCGTATCATCTGCACTGAACCTACCATCATAGCACCGGTGTTTCCGGCTCCTATAAATACATCAATTTGTTCTTCTTTTAAATATCTGAAGCCTGTAAATAAAGAGCTGTTTTTTTTAGTAGCATAGGCACGGGTTGGGCTTTCCGACATTCCGACAACATCAGGGGTGTCTATTAGTTCAAATCTTCCGGTTTGAGATAGTTTGTTGATAAGTTCTTCATGATTTTCAAGGAGAAATCTGCCAGGACCAAAACCAACAATCTTTGCAGAATTGGGTTTATGCTGCAGATAATATAAAGCTCCTTGCAGAGGATTGGCCGGAGCCAGGTCACCTCCCATCAAATCAATACCGAACAGCATGAAATAAGTTTATGCCTTTACTTTTCATTGTCAATGACAACCTTCCCTTTATAGTAAAGCTTACCTTCGTACCAGTAGGCTCTATGAAAAATATGAGGTTCACCGGTAGTTGGGCAAATAGCAATATTAGGTGCAGTAGTTTTGTAATGTGTTCTTCTTTTGTCTCTTCTTGTTTTCGATGTTTTTCTTTTTGGATGTGCCATAATTTAATGTTTTTAGTTAACCATTAAACTAAATTTTCCCTATGGGAATCAGTCAATTGTTCTTTATTTATTAAAAATTTACTTATTCGTTCTATCATAACCGGGTCACATTCCTGACCACCCATTTTACATAATTTTTTAATAGGTATCTGAAACTGAATTAGCTCCAGTATGGCTTCAGCAAGGTTGATGTGCTCGTCATCTTCTAAAGCGTAAAAAATACCGTCTTCGCGCGGAACAAGGGGCTCGGTGGAAACAATTTTCAAGATATAGGGGTCAGTGGCATCGATAGGGTAATTAAATGTATTCAGGCACCGGTCACAGGTAAGTTGAATGGTTCCTGTTGCATGTATATTTAAATGATATAGTCTTTTGTTTTGACGGGTGGCAGAAACTGTTATCTGGCAATTCCCGTGTTGAATTAAAGCATAATCGAAATGACTGAAAAACTCCGGTATAATATCGTAGTTAAACTGTTTTTCAACAGCACCAATCGTAAAAAAAGGTAAATCAAACTGCGATATGAAATCTTTGTGATTCAAAACATTAATTGCGTAAAAACGAACTGCAAAGGTATAAATATTTCTTTACAAGAAAATGAAGATTAAAACCTGAAATTAATTCCCCTCATCTTCCATTTCTCTGTCAACATGTATTTTTAAGGGATTTTTTCTTATTTCTTCCTGCATTTTCCGGTTTGAATAAATTTTTAAAGCAGTAAAGATGGCATTTCTGAAAGACGATTCATCAGCAAGATTTTTACCTGCAATATTATAACCTGTTCCATGCACCGGTGATGTTCTTACTATCGGCAAACCAGCAGTA
The DNA here is from genome assembly GCA_964395255.1 of uncultured Sphingobacteriales bacterium. Lineage (GTDB taxonomy): Bacteria > Bacteroidota > Bacteroidia > CAILMK01 > JAAYUY01 > CAYNBC01. The sequence continues at coordinate 6,633 of CAYNBC010000080.1, forward strand.
TAATTTACCCCGGATTCAAATCCCATCAATTTAAAAGGAATAAGCCCCTGATCGTGATACATGGCTAAGATGGCATCATACTGGGTATAAGTAGTATTCCCGAAAAAACCATCAGCTGGATAAGGACCAAAAGCAAGAATCCCTTTTTCTTTGGCTGCTTTAATAGCAGGTATAATATGATTGGCTTCTTCGTCTCCCAGAAGACCACTATCGCTGGCGTGAGGATTTAAAGCAAGAACAGCGATTTTAGGTTTTTGAATAACAAAATCATATTCCAGCGTTTGTGCTAAAATTTCCAAACTGGTCAAAATTTCATCCTGGTTGATATGTTGGGGAATCTCTTTAACAGGAATATGCCCTGTAACCATTGCGACTTTCATCTGGTCGCTGACCATAATCATCAAAGTTTTGTTGACTTTAAAAACATCTTTCAGGAATTCTGTATGCCCCGGATATTTAAACTGCGTAGATTGAATATTGTTTTTATTGATTGGTGCTGTAACAATAACATCGACCATTCCATCTTTAAGGGCATGAACAGCCGATTCCAATGATTTGTAAGCATAAACTCCTCCTGTTACAGTACTTTGCCCTACATTAATGGTGTGGTCTACTTCTTTTTGCCATGGGCAGTAAAGATTTAACGCTTTGGGATTTAAACGGGAAGGATTTCTAACTATATGGTAATTGATTTCTTTCAAGTTGTACATTTTGATATAATAAGAAATAAGATTTTTGCTGGCAAAAATTACAGGGGTACAATAATTATACATACGTGAATCCCGGAAAGTTTTTAAAATCACTTCTGGGCCTACTCCATTGATATCGCCCACACTGATACCAACAACTACTTTATTTTGATTCATGGCTTAAATTTTTTAAAAAGTCATACAATAATCGTACTCCGAATCCTGAGCTTCCTGAAGAAACGTAATAATTTTTTCTTTGACGAAAGGCAACACCTGCAATATCAAGATGCATCCATGGCCTGGGTGCAAAATGCTCCAGAAATTTGGCTGCATGTATAGTGCCTCCGTAACGGGAACCCAAATTTTTCAAATCAGCTACCGAAGATTCTATTTCTTTTTCATACTCTTTCCAGAGAGGCAGTTCAACCAATTTTTCATGAGTTGAATATGCAGATTTCAAAATGGACTTTTTGAACTTCCGGGGTGCACTGGCAAAAAGTGCAGCTGCATGTTCGCCCAATGCCACGGCTGCAGAGCCTGTAAGAGTGGCAATGTCTATGGTAAGCAGAGGTTTGAATTTATGCGCAAAAGCCAGGGCATCAGCCAGGATTAACCGTCCTTCAGCATCGGTGTTCAAAATTTCCACGGTGGTCTGATCGTGCATGGTAATAATATCACCGGGAGCCATGGCATTTTTACCAGGACGGTTGTCAGTAGCGGGAATTAACCCGATGACATAAAGAGGAATATTCGTATCGGCTAAGGCTTTGATGACGGAAAAAACAACAGCCGCACCTGCCATATCACTTTTCATATAGTCCATACTATTTGTGGTGGGCTTCAGGCTTAGCCCCCCCGTATCAAATACGATTCCTTTGCCAACCAATACAACAGGAGATTGATTTACTGAATATTCCGGTTTATAGGTAATAATCGAAAAAGTGGGTGGAATTTCACTCCCCTGATTTACAGCCATCAATCCACCCATTTTCAGGTTTTTGATTTTTTCTTTTGTAAGAATTTCTACACCCAGACCTGCTTTGGTTCCCTCTTTTTGAACCAGTTCCGCCAGTTTTTGAGCATTCAAAAATGAAACAGGTTCATTTACCCAATCCCTGCATAAAAACACGGCACGGCATAAAGTATCAAGCTGTTGGATTTCGGTTTTTTTTGATTTTAATCGTGGCAGGTAAATAGTTAATAAGCTGTCTTTTTTCTTCTCTCTGGTTTTGTACCGCTCAAAAGAGTAGGAAGATAGA
>CAYNBC010000081.1:0-8561 GCA_964395255.1 uncultured Sphingobacteriales bacterium
TTGACATAGCTAATACTCGCCACATCCAGAAAAGCTTTTCTATCTTTACGCGTTTTAACCTCTTCTAAAATCATCAGCTCCTGTTTTTTAGTGCCATGGCCATAGTTTTACCTATATCAGCTGGTGATTCTACGACATGAATACCGCATTCGCGCATAATTTTCATTTTGGCGGCAGCGGTGTCATCTTTACCTCCGATAATAGCTCCGGCATGGCCCATTCTTCTGCCTTTGGGGGCTGTTTGGCCGGCAATAAATCCTACAACAGGTTTGGTGCCATGTTCTTTAATCCAGCGTGCAGCATCGGTTTCCATAGTTCCACCTATTTCACCAATCATGACGATTCCTTCGGTTTCATCATCATTCATTAAAAGTTGAACAGCTTCGAGTGTAGTTGTACCGATGATGGGGTCTCCTCCAATACCAATACAGGTTGACTGACCAAAACCTTCTCTGGAAACCTGGTGCACAGCTTCATAAGTAAGTGTACCGGAACGGGATACAATACCAATGGTACCTTTTTTATGAATAAAGCCGGGCATTATACCTACTTTGGCTTCTTCGGGTGTAATAACTCCCGGGCAATTGGGCCCTATCAAACGGCAATCAAAGTTTTTGAGATATTCTTTTACTGTAATCATATCCCGGGTAGGAATGCCTTCGGTAATGGCTACAATGACTTTGATGCCTGCTTCAGCAGCTTCCATGATGGCATCTGCTGCAAAGGCTGGTGGAACAAAAATCACGGATACATTAGCACCCTCTTTTTCCACAGCTTCCCGAACGGTATTAAATACCGGGCGGTCAAGATGAGTGCTTCCGCCTTTGCCGGGTGTAACACCTCCTACAACGGTAGTTCCGTATTCTATCATCTGGGATGCATGAAAGGTTCCTTCCTGTCCGGTAAATCCCTGAACAACAACCCTGGAATCTTTATTAACCAGTACACTCATTGTATTTTTTTTAAATTTTAAAAAGGCAAAAATATAAAAATAAATAGGATTGAATCTGTTTATTCCCAGAGAAGGCTTGTTAATCTTCAACAGGAATAAGTTTTCCTTCGGGAAATGTAGCACCTGTAAAATAAAGCCCATCCGGAGGTAAAGCTTTTCCGGCTTTTTGCCGGTCCCGCGCCAGAATGATTTGTTCGAACTCTTCAGGGCTTATTTTTTTGCGTCCTACATCCAGCATGGTACCTACCATCATTCTTACCATTCCTCTTAAAAAGCGCGAAGCCGTTATTTCGAATTTATAAAATCGTTCATCTTCACTCCATGCGGCAGAATAAATCTTGCACAGATAATTTTTATGACTGTTATTGGATTTGCTAAAACTTTCAAAATCATTGTGGTTTAATACTATCCGTGCGCATTGATTAAGAAGGTCAATATCAAAAGAAAGGTAATTTCTTGTAGCCAGGTTGATAGAAAAAGGGTCTTTGTTTTTTGTAATCAAATATTTATAACTGCGGCTTAAGGCATTGAAGCGTGCATGTATTTTATCAGGATTAAAATACAATTGTTGAATATGAATATCAATAGGTAAAAACCTATCAAGTTTCTGCACGAAAGAGGATGTCAATTTTTGAGTTGTATCAAAATGGCACATATAGTTTTCGGCATGCACACGCGAATCAGTACGCCCAACACCTACGCAATTAATTTTTTCACCCAGCAAAACAGAAATATGAGTGTTCAGGGTTTCCTGAACAGTCTTTTGATGGGGTTGAATTTGCCAGCCGTGATAATGTGTTCCCTGATAGGAAAGTTTTAAAAAATAACGGTTTTTCATGGTTTTTTGTTAAGGCAAAATTACCGGTAGGAGAATAAAATTCCTAAAAACATTAGATTAAAAACAAATGGGTTTATTAAATTGCAAAGTGATAAATTTTCGAAACTACCTATGGAAAAAAAATCGTTTAAAATAGACTTCTGGCACTGGTTTGGAATCATTGCATTTTTCGGTCTGGCACTTTATACTTCATTTTTACTTTATGATTACCTGTATACTTTGAAATTGCCTAAAGTTTCAGTAGAAGGAAACTATTCCCGCTACGAAAACCCTTTTGAGGGAATAAAACCCAACAGAGTAACAGAAATAATTACCATCGACTCCATAAGGAAAATTCTTGGCAACTGCCCTCAGAAAGATATTGCCTCCGCTCAAATTTATTATCTTGTTTATCAAACAGTAAAAGAAAATTATCGAAGTCAATTTGGTAAGTATAAAACTTTCTGGGAATTTACCATTACCAACCGGAGTGAAAAAAATATTACCAGGGCTTATCTTCAACTTCCGTTTGAAGGAATATACAGAATCATGAGGCAAAATGAGTGGGAAGAAATTCGAGAATTCCGGCACAGGATTTTTCCAGAAATAATATATGCCGGTGAAAAACTGAAGATATATGTCTGGACCACCGAACCATTGAGTGATTATATTGGATATTTGAAAGAAAAGACCTTTTTTGAATACTATGGAGGAGCCATTGATGTGGTTTATCCCGTGCAGGTCAGAGGTTTGCTTGCATGGAATATAAAATTACAAAATAAACCAGCACTTATTCTGGCAGCTATCATCGTTTTATTCCTGGCTATTATTATTGTTGTTTTTTACAATTTGGGCGCAAAATCAGCCATGGAAGAAATCATTAACGAGGAAATAGATATGGCCAATATTAAGGCCGAAGAAGAAAACCCACCCCATAGTACTTCTTAGCAGGAGTGTCAGATAATTTTTATTTTTGCCTCAAAAAAGATGAATTCAGAAAAAAGGGTGCTTTCGGGCATTCAACCCACCAGCGAAATCCACATAGGAAATTACTTTGGAGCGGTCAAAAACTGGATTGAATTACAAAACAAATATACCTGCTTTTATTGCGTGGTGGATTACCATGCCATGACCACACCTTACAAACCTGACCAGCTGAGGAAGAACACAAAAGACATGTATGCTTCATTGCTGGCATGCGGTATCGACCCGCAAAAATCCGTGTTATTTGTTCAATCCATGGTCCCGGAACATACTGAGTTGGCCTGGATATTAGGATGTGTAACATCATACGGAGAACTTGGCCGTATGACACAATTCAAAGACAAATCGGAATTGATAAAAGAAAAATCCAGAAGTGCATTCATTTCAGCAGGTTTGTTTACATATCCCATTCTACAGGCAGCTGATATTTTGATTTATAAAGCCCATTATGTGCCGGTAGGCAAAGATCAGGAACAGCACCTCGAATTAACCCGTAATATTGCTCTTCGGTTTAATCATCAATTCGGGCCATATTTTGAGCTGCCAGAACCCTTGTTTACGCCCACATCCAAGATCCTTTCTACAGCAGACCCTTCAAAAAAAATGAGTAAAAGTCTGGGTTTTAAACATTATATAGGACTGTTTGAAGATGAATCTTCCATTCAGAAAAAAATTCGTACTGCTGTTACAGATACCGGCTTAAATCCTGAACAAATGAGCCCCGGAACTGCTAATTTGTTTGAGATATTAAAAGCTTGTGAAAAGAAAGACGAATACGAACAACTTTTGAATCTTTATAAAGAGGGAAAACTCCTGTATAAAGATTTAAAGGAAACGGTAAGCAGTGCTTTGCTGGAATACTTAAAACCCATCAGGGAAAGAAAAAAAGAAATTGAGGCAGATAAAGAAGGGCTTAAAAAGGCGATGAAGGAAGGTTCTGAAAGAGCACGTGAAGTAGCCCGCAAAACCTTAATGGAAGTCAGACAAAAAACAGGTTTACCTTCATTGAAAACATGAAATCACAAGATGCAAAAATTCAGGAAGTTATTCAGCGGATAGATGCCTTTGACCATCCTCTGGTAAATTCCGAAAGACTGGTTGAAGCAAAAGAAAACTTTCTTGTATTCAGGCTTGACAATCATGTACAGGCAGAAAAGTTGAAGCAGTTGTTTACAGATTTTGGATATCATGCTGAAAATACCTCCCATCAATTAAAGATTTACCTTCCTTCCGGGGAAAGTCCTGATTTTCAGGTATTGAATACACGCAGGGCTTATTTTTTTGACGAATTCTTGTTTGATTAATGCAAAAACCTTCAATTTATCAAGTTGTTGGAGTAATGTCCGGAACATCATTGGATGGTCTGGATTTGTTATTATGTGAAATCGCCCGGCAGAAAAACAGATGGCTCTATAAAATGTTGGAGGCAAAAACGGTTTCCTACAGTCAGGAATGGAAAAACAAGCTTTCATCAGCTTTTTATTCCGGTAAAGATTATATACAAAGGCTTGACCGGGAATTTGGAGTGCTGATAGGAAAGGCAATCATGGAATTTCTGAAAGGAAAACATGAAAAAGTAGATTTGGTTGCTTCACATGGTCATACCATTTTCCACAATCCGAAAGAAGGCATAAGCCTGCAAATTGGTAACGGACAAAAAATAGCAGATATAACCGGGATTGTTACGGTGTGTAATTTCAGAAAAAAAGATGTGGAGCTCGGAGGTCAGGGTGCTCCCCTTGTACCTGTTGGTGACGAATATCTTTTTCCCGAATTTGACTATTGCCTGAATCTGGGTGGGTTTTCCAACATTTCGTTTAAACAAAATGATGTCAGAGTGGCATATGATATTTGTCCTGTCAATATGGTTTTGAACCGCCTTTGCCCACCAATGGATAAAAATGGAGATATGGGCCGGAGGGGAAAAATTGATGTTGCTTTACTCGAACAGCTTAATAATCTGGAATTTTATACACGTCCGTATCCTAAATCTTTAAGCAGGGAATGGTTTGAAAACACTTTCTTGCCTGTACTGGACAAAGCTCAATTACCGGAAGAAAACAAAATCAGAACTGTGTATGAACATATTGCAGAACAAATTGTGAAAAATATCCGGGACGGAAGTAAAGTTCTGGTAACAGGTGGTGGTGCGTTCAATCGATTTTTGATAGAATTGTTTAAACAAAAAAAAGAAACCGTAAACTGGCATATTCCTGATAAAACTCTGGTAAAATTCAAGGAGGCTCTGGTTTTTGCTTTACTTGGCATTTTGAAGATCAACAACGAAATCAATGTTTTTGCAAGCGTTACAGGTGCAAAAAGCGATAGCATAAGTGGTGAAATATTTTATCCCGGAAGAGTAACCCGGTAGAGTAGGATATTATTTCGTTATTTTTGCATGTAAAACAGATAAAAATAGAATTATGTCACATTATCGTCCGGGAGGATTTTCCCTCTTGCCACCAGTTGTTAAAAACCTGTTGATTATCAATTTTATTTTTTTTCTGGCAACCATTACTTTCAGCAGGTTAGGAATTGATTTGATTGATATTCTGGGTTTGCATTATTTCGGCTCGGAAAAGTTTCATCCCTATCAGCTGGTTACCTATATGTTTATGCATGGTGGTTTCAGTCATATTTTCTTTAACATGTTTGCGCTGTGGATGTTTGGATATGCCATAGAAAATATCTGGGGACCCAAACGCTTTTTTATCTATTACCTGGTTACGGGATTTGGTGCTGCCATGCTCCATTATGGCATTTTTTATCTGGAAAATGCATCACTTATAACTTCTATAAACCAGTATCTGGCTGACCCCTATAATGAAGCAGTACAATTGAAATTGCTTTCGGTTTTAAACCCTGTATTAACTCATCCCATAACTCCCATTGATTTAAACATAGAACTTGTAGAAGATTTGAAAAATACTTTTTTAAACAGGCCTGTAGTTGTAGGGGCCTCAGGAGCTGTTTTCGGAATTCTACTTGCTTTTGGAATGATGTTTCCCAATACGCTGATATACTTATATTTTGCAATTCCAGTTAAAGCCAAGTATTTTGTTATATTTTACGGACTGGCAGAGTTGTATTTTGGCCTGGCCGATCGTGGCGCCAGCAATGTAGCTCACTTTGCTCATGTAGGTGGCATGCTCTTTGGCTATTTACTGATTAGATACTGGAATGTCAAAAGAATAAATTAAAAAACTATGCCCCATCAAATATTAATCGTTGATGACGAAAAGGTAATTCGTGAAACGCTGAAAGATATCCTGGAATACGAAGGATACAAAACCGATGAAGCCGCTGAGGGGGAAAAAGCCCTGGAAATGATTAAGAAAAAAAAATATGACGCGGTAATTCTGGATATCAAAATGCCCAAAATGGATGGGATTGAAGTGCTTGAAAAAAGCATGTCTTTCAATCCTGAAATCCCTATTATAATGCTATCGGGCCATGCCACCATCGAAATAGCCATTGAAGCAACAAAAAAAGGAGCTTATTCATTTTTAACCAAACCCCCTGACTTGAACCAATTGTTGCTTACCGTTCGTAATGCTGTAGAGAAAAACGAACTGGTCAAGGAAACCCGAACTTTAAAAAGAAAAATATCCAAGACCAGGGAAATTATCGGTGAATCTCCCGCCATATTAAAAATCAAAGAAACCATTGATAAAGTTGCTGAAACAGATGCCAGAGTTTTGATTACCGGAGGTAATGGAACAGGCAAAGAATTGGTAGCCCGGTGGATACATGAAAAAAGTCACAGGGCTGATAAACCCCTGGTCGAAGTCAATTGTGCAGCCATACCTTCCGAGCTAATTGAAAGTGAGCTTTTTGGACATGAAAAAGGGTCATTTACTTCAGCCTATAAACAGAGAATAGGTAAATTTGAGCTTGCTTCTGAAGGAACTTTGTTCCTGGATGAAATTGGCGACATGAGTTTATCTGCTCAATCCAAGGTTTTAAGAGCTTTACAGGAAAAAGTTATTACGCGAATTGGAGGAGAAAAACCCATACCCGTTAATCCTCGTGTGATTGCTGCTACCAATAAAGATTTGCTAAAAGAAATTGAAAAAGGAAATTTCAGGGAAGACTTATACCATCGATTGAGTGTAATAGTTATCCGTGTTCCTTCATTAAATGAAAGAGAAGACGATATTCCACTGCTGGCACAACGCTTCTTGAATGAAATCTGTCAGGAACACGGTATGCCTGAAAAATCTTTTGATAAAAAAGCACTGGAAGCATTGAAAAAAATTCAATGGACAGGAAATGTCAGAGAGCTGCATAATGCGGTCGAACGAATGGCCATTTTATGCGACAAAGTAATTACGGTTAAAGATGTTCAGAATCTGGCCAAGCCCATTCCCAGGTATGATATTTCCGGAGACCTGGACATTTCCCGTTTCAAGACATTAAAGGAATTCAGCGAACAGGCCGAAATGGTTTTTATTCGTGAAAAATTAAAATTGTTTAACAACGATATTAAAACAACCGCCAGGAATATTGGCATAGATGAAGACACCTTATTGTCAAAAATCAACCATTATCAAATCAAAATTTAAAAGCACAATTCATGAATTCACATCTTGCTTATCAGGTCAAGACCTGGACTGAAATTGAGGCTGAAAACTCATGGTCTTTGTTTAAAATCATGCATGAGTTTGTGAAGGGGTATGAAACTTTAAACAGGATAGGCCCCTGTGTATCCATTTTTGGTTCTGCAAGGACCAAACCCGATCATCCTTTTTATCAGGCTGCTGTTGAAATTGCCAAAAAGCTTGTACGCCTCGGATATGGTATTATTACAGGAGGTGGTCCGGGTATTATGGAGGCAGCCAACAAAGGTGCACAAATGGCCGGTGGTAAATCGGTTGGTTTGAATATAAAACTTCCTCATGAACAGGATTTTAACAAATATATTGATCAGGACAAACTTATCAACTTTGATTACTTTTTTGTTCGCAAAGTCATGTTTGTAAAATATGCACAGGGCTTTGTAGTAATGCCGGGAGGCTTTGGCACCATGGATGAATTTTTTGAGGCACTTACTCTTATCCAGACCCATAAAATTCAAAGATTTCCTGTGGTTCTGTTTTCTTCTACCTACTGGGGTGGCTTACTTAAATGGATGAAAGAAGTTATGCTGGACCAGGAAGAAAATATTTCTCCTGAAGACCTGGACCTGTTTTATGTTACCGATTCCGTGGATGAAGCGGTCAACTACATTGATGAATTCTATGCTACCAGTCGTTTTCGACCCAATTTTTAGGAATTTTTTGTTTCCACAAGGTCAATATTATAATGCAATCCTCTGTTTTCTTTTCTGTTCAGGGCAGCAGAGGTAATCAACATGGCTACTTCTACCATGTTTCGCAATTCACAAAGTTGAGGTGAGAGTATACTTTTTTTGTAAAGCTCTTCTGTTTCTTCCTTTAAAATTTCGAGACGCCTTAAAGCTTGTTTGAGCCGGTCGAAAGAACGTACAATACTTACATAACTACTCATAATGTATTGTAGTTCACGGATTTTCTGTGTGATTAAAATTCTTTCACGGGGATTTGTTGTTCCTTCAATATTCCATTCAGGAATCTGTGTATTGGGCTTAAGTTGAGATACACGGGGTGCGGAGTCAATAAATGCATTATGAGCAAAAACGAGGGCTTCGAGCAACGAATTGGAAGCCAGCCGGTTGGCTCCGTGCAGGCCGGTGGAAGCGCATTCTCCGATGGCGTAAAGATTTTGAATGCTGGTACGCCCGAATTTATCGGTTTTAATACCGCCACAACTGTAATGAGCAACCGGTAC
>CAYNBC010000082.1:0-3405 GCA_964395255.1 uncultured Sphingobacteriales bacterium
ATCAAAGAAATCACCCTCAGGAGCATCCTTTGTATTCAGTACCAATTTCATTCGTAATGAGTCATGTGCTGGTATTGTTGCACTTTCCGGTACCATGGATATCGAAAGCCGCGTATTATATTCTATATCCGAGAAATGTATGGTTGAATCACCCTTATTGTAAAAAGTGATTTCGATATTATATTTTTTTCCTTTTTTCATAACTCCAAGAGGAGCAATTTCAGGCTTCATGCTTAAAGGATAAGGTTTTACAAACTTACCCCTGGGCACAACATGACCGGTAATAATGAGAACATCCATATGAGGCCCCTTCTGGTTGGGGTTGTTCTTTGCGTTGGATTGAACAAATACAGATTTGGCAAAATTTTTATTTTTATACCCCCTTGTATTGAAAACTACTTTGATAAAACCAGAATCACCAGGCATAACGGGTTCTTTTGTCCAGAATGGAGAGGTACATCCACAGGAAGAATTAACTTTTTCAAGAATAAGGGGTTCATTACCTGTATTATAAAAAATAAAAACAGTTTCAGGCATGGTGCCGTATTCTACATGGCCAAAATTATGTCTTTTCTCATTGAATATAATTTTAGGCTGGGCATATGCATTGAAAAGCAGCATACACCCCACCAATGCCAGAACATTTCTTTTCAACATGAATAGAAAATTAAAAATCCCCTTGTAAAAATTCAAAACTCAACCATTAATGTACCTGAGGACTTGCGTTATTGGGTTTATTTTTAGGCTGAACAAATCCTTTAAAAAACAAAACAACAACCTGGTCATTACCATTGGGTTGTGGGACATTTGTTGTTACTGTTACGGATTTATGTACACTTCTTCCACCAAATCCCAGCGAATTAAATGTGGCTACGATTTGACCAGAATCACCGGGCATAATCGGCTCTCTTGGCCATTTAGGAACGGTACAACCGCAGGAAGGTCTGACATTTTTTAAAACCAGAGGTGCTGTTCCTGCATTATAAAATTTAAATACGATTTCCGGGTGCTCCCCTTCTTTTATACTTCCAAAATCAATGGACTTTTCTTCAAATACGATTTTGGGTGCTTTTCGAGTAGCATTATTTTGTGCGTATGTACCCATCGCTAAAAACCCTGCAAATACGACTAATATCAATACCTTTTTCATCATGTTACATTTTTTATTTTTCTTTTCTGATAATTACCGGAGAAATAACTTCCGGCTCTTTTTTAAAACTTAAAGGTTTTCTTACAAAACCTTTGATATAAATAACTTTAACATTGTTTTTGTTCATATTGGTTGTAACAGCAATACTTTTATAAAAGCCTCTACCAGCATATCCGCGGGAATTAAAACGAGCAGTAATAATACCTGAATCACCGGGCATAATGGGGTCACGAGGCCATTCAGAAACCGTACAACCACAACCCGGGCGAACACTTTTTAATACAAGGGGCTTGTCGCCTATGTTATAAAATTTAAAATCATGCCTGGCTGTTGTACCCTCTTCAATAGTACCGAAATCAAATATGTTTTCTTTAAACTTAATAACAGGCCCCTGAAAGTCTCCCTGGTTTGTGTTTTGTTGTGCCTGAAGTGAATTATTGAACAAAAAACTCAATAAAACATTCACAAAAATCCATTTCCTAAAACTCATCATATTTTTCAGGCTTTGCAAGATGTTTAATTCAAAAACCATACCTTATTCAATGTAGGTTTGATATCCGTCAAGATGTTCTTTGTTATTGCTTTTGATAACCCTCGGAGGCTGCCCCTCAACAAACCGTATTAGATACAGACCCATGTTGGAATGACGAAATCTATCCATCTCGGAAAGAGGTAAATCAAGAAGTTGACATATAAAAATCCTCATGGCTCTGCCATGCAATGAAAGAAGAATATTCTTTTCTTCAGGTCTGGAAAAAATAATATTGATAACTTTTTTTTGCCTTTCTGCAACATCTTTAGGGCTTTCACCCCCTGGAATTCTCTTGTGAATTTCTCCTTTTTTCCAGTATCCGGCAAGCCGTCTAAGCCTGATCCATGCTTTGGGGCTGAGCTTTTTGCCTTCCATCACCCCCCAGTTAATTTCATTTAACTCTTCATAATGCTCAACAGGTATATCCTTCAATAAAAACAGCTCAACCGACTCAATACTTCTTTTTAAAACGGATGTATAAATTTTATCAAACTTAATGTCTTTATAAGCTTCATAAAATGCAGCCGCCTGGGCCCGACCGTTTTCGTTCAATGAAGCATTAATAGTTGCTCCTTGAAGATAACCTGTTCTGTTATATTCGGTCTCACCATGTCTTATGATATAAATGTTTTTTTCAGACAAAACTGTATTTTTGATATTTTGACCGAAAATTTTTAGCAAATGTAATAAAATTATGATTGATACATCGGTTGATCTTGAATTATTAAATCAAGCTGGAAAAAATACCCTGGCAGAAGTGCTAAAGATTAGCTTCATCGAAATCCATGAAAATTATATTAAAAGCCGCATGCCTGTTGTTCCTCAAACCATGCAAAGTTTTGGTATTTTGCACGGAGGAGCTTCAGCTGCCCTGGCTGAGCATACTGCCTCTGCAGGGGCTTTTTTAAGTATTGACAGGAATAAATTTGCATGTCTTGGGCTTGAGCTAAAAATTAACCATATCAAATCGGTAGAAAAAGGTTTTGTTTACGCTACGGCAACACCTGTCCATGTCGGCATTCAAACCCAATTATGGAAAATATCCATTACCGATGATGACGACAACACTGTGGCTTTCAGCACCCTGACTCTATTAAATGTTCCACTGGATAAAAATATGCGGGAAAAATTGGATTTACTTCTTCAACATTCTTCATAAATCATTACCCCAGACTAAACTTGATATATTTTATGCTGGCTCCCTGCTCTTTGAACATCGTTTCGAAATAAGTGGGTATGGTGTTGTACTCATTCATTAATTCGCTATTGTACAGGTCAGGCGTGTGTTCATGGATTCTGGCTGATACTTTTTCCAGAGTTTCCAGTGCAAATTCATATAATCCCTGATTATCTGTTTTAAAATAAATAATACCTCCTGGCTGTAAAAATTTTTTATACTTTTCCAGAAATATCGAACTGACAAGTCTTTTTTTCCATTTGCTGGGTTTTGGATAAGGATCAGGAAATGGAATCCATATTTCACTTACTTCATCTTTTCCAAAAATATTTTCAATATCGTAGATATTGGCTTTGATAAAGGCAACATTGGTTAAACCTTCTTCCAGCGCATTTTTGGCAGCCCGCCAAAGTCTTACTCCTTTCAAATCTATACCTATAAAATTTTTATCTGGAAACCTGCGGGCCATAGTATTGGAATATTCCCCTTTTCCACAACCCAGTTCAACAACAATTTTATGGGGATTTTTAAAAAACAGCTTATTCC
>CAYNBC010000082.1:3415-8559 GCA_964395255.1 uncultured Sphingobacteriales bacterium
CCATTGTCCTTTGTATTTTTGATAATCTTCTATATAATTATCAAAAGTAGCCAGTTCGGCAAATTTTTTTTGCTTTCTGCGTGCCACTAATCATTTTTTTATTATGTGTTCAAAAATAACCCTTCTTTGAGATATCACTAATGAATAACCTCATTTCCTTCTCTTTGAATATTTACCTTTTGGTTTTATTTTTGCCGATGAATGTTTTGTTTTGAAAAAAATTGTAAACATATCGACTGCTACACTATTTTTTTTAATCAGCCTTCATTTAAGTTTTAATGTCCATTTTTGTGGAAACAGAGCCGTAGATATCAAAGTATTTAAGCCTGCTCAAGTTTGCTGCAATATCCCCGGCTGTTGCTCAACTAAAAAAATTGAACTTAAAACTCTCAATCCTTTTACTCAGGAAAAGTTTACCCTTTCAACGGTTTTAAATTTTGTAAACATTTTAATTCCGCATCCTGCATTTCATATCGATTCAAAATTTATTTCTAACCTGCCTTGTAAATCCTTTTACTATACATTAAAATTTATTACGGATAAAGACATACCTGTATTAAATCAGAGCTTTTTGATTTGAGATGCATATACCTGCTATTTTTTAAATTCCTGAAAAGGGATTTAAATAAATCTAATTTTTACTAACCTAAAAAACAGGATATGCTCTCAAAAATCATACGTTTTTTTCTGGAAAACAAATTAATCACCTTCATAATACTGTTCGCCCTTATATTTTGGGGAATAGCCAATGCACCTTTTAACTGGAAATTTTCATTGTTTCCGCGTGATCCGGTTCCGGTAGATGCCATACCCGATATTGGCGAAAACCAACAGATTGTTTATGTGGAATGGCCCGGTATTTCACCGCAGGACATTGAGGACCAGGTTACCTATCCCCTGACCACAGCACTTTTAGGTATTCCCGGAGTAAAAACAATACGCTCCAGCTCCATTTTCGGGCTCTCGAGTATCTATATCATCTTTAAGGACAATGTGGACTATTATTGGTCAAGGTCACGAATTCTGGAAAAATTAAATTCACTTCCGGCCGGCACATTACCCGAAGGAGTAACACCGGCTTTAGGTCCTGACGCTACTGCACTGGGCCAGATTTTCTGGTATACACTTGAAGGTCGTGATCCGGAAGGTAATCCGACCGGTGGCTGGGACCCGCACGAACTGAGGACCGTCCAGGATTTTTATGTAAAATATGCACTAATGTCCATTGACGGGGTTTCGGAGGTGGCTTCCATTGGTGGGTTTGTTAAAGAATATCAGGTGGAAATCGACCCTAATGCCATGAAAGCTCATCATGTCAATGTAGCTGATATTATCAAAGCCGTTAAATCAAGTAATCTGGATATTGGAGCGCGTACCATCGAATTTAACCGGGCGGAATATTTGATTCGGGCTTTAGGATATATCAAAACACTCGAAGACCTTGAAGAAAGCGTGGTCAAAGTGGTTGACAATGTTCCTATTCGCTTGAAAGATGTAGCCAGAGTCCAGTATGGTCCGGCTACACGGAGGGGCGGTCTCGACAAAGACGGTGTCGAAGCAGTAGGTGGTGTAGTCGTTGCACGCTATGGCTCCAATCCGCTGGAAGTCATTAATAATGTAAAAGATAAAATTAAAGAAATTGCCCCGGGTTTGCCTGAGAAAAAGCTGGATGATGGAACCATTTCAAAAGTTACCATTGTTCCCTTTTACGATCGAACCGGTTTGATAAAAGAAACTTTGGGAACTCTTCAATACGCTCTTACACATGAAATTCTGATTTCTGTTTTAGTGGTTATTATACTGGTAATGAATTTAAGAGCATCATTCATTATATCCAGTTTATTGCCTATCGGTGTATTGATGACCTTTATTATTATGAAACACTTCGGAGTGGATGCCAATATTGTAGCCCTTTCAGGTATTGCCATTGCCATTGGTGTGATGGTAGATGTGGGCATTGTTTTTACCGAGAACATTGTCAGGCATTTAGAAATGCCAGAAAACAAAGGAGCTAAAGGGAAAAAACTATTAAACATTGTTTATGAAGCCACCGTTGAAGTGGCCAGCGCCATAATTACTGCGCTTTCAACCACTATAGTGAGTTTTCTGCCTGTTTTTGCCATGCAGGCTGCCGAAGGTAAACTTTTCAGACCGCTTGCATTTACCAAAACATTTGCCATGTTTTCGGCACTGGTTTTGGGTATATTGGTGATCCCCACTTTCGCACATATCATTTTTGGTATAAAATTCAATTCAGAAAGACGAAAAAGAATAGGAAACTTTATCCTGATTGCCTCAGGTTTCCTGTTTTTTGTTTTTTTCCGTTCTTTCATTGCCATAGCTCTGGTTGCAGCAGGTATCAACAATCTGATGAAAAACAGCTGGAAATCCCGTGGCGAGTTTTACAACAACCTGATAAATATTGCTATTACCGCTTCTGTTGTGGTATACTACCTGACAAAAGAATGGATGCCTCTGGGGGCACAAAATTCTTTTATTATAAACTACTTGTTTGTCATTTTGATTACTATCATAGTTCTCGGAGTTTTAATGTCTGTTGTCCATTTTTATCCAAAAATTTTAAAATGGTGCCTGGCCAACAAATGGAAATTTCTGTCCATACCCATCTCCATCGTTATCCTGGGTATTATCATCTGGCAGGGCTTTGATAAAATCTTCGGGTTTCTGCCTGTATCCGTTAAAAATACTGGAATTTACACCTCTATTTCCAGAACTTTTCCTGGCGTTGGTAAGGAATTTATGCCATCACTCGATGAAGGTAGTTTTTTGCTCATGCCAACCACTATGCCCCACTCGGGAGTAGCAGAAAATCTCGAAGTTATTCAAACGCTTGACCGCCTTGTAAATGCTATCCCCGAAGTGGAATTGGCTGTAGGAAAATGGGGACGGGTAAATTCTGCTCTCGACCCTGCACCTATTTCCATGTTTGAAAATATTATTAATTACAAACCCGAATTTATGCTGGATGAGAACGGACATCGCCTGCGGTTTAAGGTGAATAAAGAGGGTGCTTATGTGTTAAAAGACGGAAGCACTTATAATCCCACTACGGAAGGGTTTAAACTTTTTTCAAGAGAGCAACTTGTTGAAGATAAAAACGGAAAATACTTCAGGCAGTGGCGCCCACATATTAAATCGCCCGATGATATTTGGAAAGAGATTGAAAAAGTTACCCGTATTCCAGGCATGACTTCGGCTCCACGATTGCAACCCATAGAAACTCGCCTGGTTATGCTTCAGACAGGGATGCGCGCACCCATGGGCATCAAGGTTTTCGGTCCCGACTTGCCTACCATCGAAAAAGTAGGTTATGAATTGGAAAATCATCTGAAACAGGTCGAGGGAGTAGTTCCCGAATCGGTATTTGCCGACAGAGTCGTTGGTAAGCCATATATCGAAATAAAACTAAACCGGAAGGCCATGTCACGTTATGGGCTTACTGTTACGGATATGCAATCGGTCATTGGCGGTGCCATTGGCGGCATGAAAATTACTACAACTGTTGAAGGCCGTGAAAGATTTCCTGTCAGAGTACGCTATGCCAGAGAATTCCGGGACAATCCGGAAGATATGAAAAAGATCTTGGTTCCGACCAAAACAGGTGCACAAGTGCCTCTGGGTGAGCTGGCTGATATTACTTATGTCCCCGGTCCACAGGTAATCAAAAGTGAAAATACTTTTTTAGTCAGTTATGTGATTTTTGATAAAAAACCCGGTTATGCCGAAGTGAATGTAGTTGAAAACGCAAAAAAATACCTTGACGAAAAAATCAAAAATAGGGAATTTGTATTGCCTGCAGGAGTAAGCTACAAGTTCACCGGGAATTATGAAAATCAAGTAAGAGCTACTAAAAGGCTAATGCTGGTTGTTCCCGTCTCGCTGATTGTAATCTTTTTAATTCTGTTTTTCCAGTTTCGCTCTACGGTTACCGCTACCATGGTATTTTCAGGGATTTTTGTTGCTTTTGCCGGTGGTTTTATTATGCTCTGGCTGTACGGGCAACCCTGGTTTATGAATTTTTCATTTGCAGGAGTAAATATGCGCGATTTATTCCAAATGCATACCATTAACCTGAGTGTTGCTGTGTGGGTAGGATTTATCGCTTTATTTGGCATAGCTACCGATGACGGAGTAATCATTGGAACTTATATCAAACAGGTTTTTGAAAAAAATCATCCTGAAACTGTAGACGAAGTACGGGCATCCATCCTCGAAGCTGGTAAAAAAAGGGTACGCCCGGCCATGATGACCGCTGCCGTTGCCATTATCGCACTGATACCGGTTTTGACTTCGACCGGAAAAGGCTCCGACATTATGGTTCCTATGGCAATACCGTCTTTTGGCGGCATGCTTATTCAGGTGATGACCATGTTTGTGGTGCCGGTGCTGTACAGTATGTGGATGGAGAAGAAAATAAAGAAAGGTATTGTTTCAAATAATCAGGAGTAGGGTTATGGATAAAGGAATAAATTATTTGGCTTTGCCCGGTTCTCGCAGTAATCGGATGAAGATAACTGAAATAGATTGCTTCGCTATGCTCGCATATGAAAACCATCGGATGACGTTCGAAACACCGTCATTGCGATCTCGCCTGAGGCGAGAGAAGCAATCTGTTGCGATAAAGCTCAAACCTGGAAAGCATTCGCACATATTTCGACAGATTACTTCGTCCTGTCGTCCTCGTAATGACGTCCGGGCAGAGAAACAGTCTATTTGTGCTTCAAACATTTATTTCGGTTCTCCCAATCAAATTTAAATTCAGAAATATGAAAATATATCAAACCATCCTGTTTCTTGTCTTAGCAGCAGTCGTTTTACTGCCGGGAAATTCGAATGCGCAGCAACAGGATCTTAATAATTACCTTGTAATTGCAGCCAAAAACAATCCCGGATTACAATCCAGATTTAACGAATACATGGCTGCTTTGCAAAAAGTACCGCAGGTGAAGGCATTGCCCAATCCTACCCTGGCTTTTTCGTATTTTATTCAACCGGTGGAAACAAGGCTGGGGCCTCAACAGTTTAAACTGTCGGCTTCGCAGATGTTTCCCTGGTTTGGAACACTTAAAGCAAGGGGTGATGCAGCCACCATGGCAGCCAAGGCTAAATACGAGGAATTCGAG
>CAYNBC010000083.1:0-8519 GCA_964395255.1 uncultured Sphingobacteriales bacterium
CAGTGCACATTCACCGTTTATTAGCTGCTTTATCATTCTGTATATTATTACAACAGAGCTTACACGCACAATTTGCCATAAAAAAATCCCATTACAATTTGTTTTCCAGCAAAGAGAAAGCTTCCTTTTCTTTTGATTATAAACCCGCAAACCCCTTGAGCTACAGTTTAAATTTTCAACTGGTGAACATCTTTTTACTGGTTTCTACTGAAAATTCAAATCACTTTTTATCGTGGAAACAGTTTAAAAAAGCCTATCAATATCCACCTGTCTGGGATGGAGATGCATGGTGGATAAATTATGTTTCACATCCCATGATGGGCTCCGAAACTTATTTAAGAGCTCGGGAATATGGGTATGGAAAGCTCGGTAGTTTTGCATTCAGTTCTGCTATGTCGGTTCTCTGGGAGTATGGAATTGAAAGCTGGACAGAACAACCTTCCATCAATGACCTGTTAACAACTTCCACGGCAGGCACACTTCTTGGTGAGCTCAGATTTTATTTAAAATCCCGCTTGCCTCAACCCTGGCACTGGTTGATTGATCCTGTACGCACTTTCTGGGTTCATTTCAACCGCTCAAAACCTGCACCACCAAAATCTCTCCCTGTTCATTTCGCGCATACCATTCATTAATTCTATCTTTGATTTTCCAATAAATCATGCCACACAGATTAAGATATGTCGAGGATGCCTGTCTGATGGGAGACCCCCTTGATATTTATCATTCCATGTTGAATGATATCGAAAATGCGCAACATTCCATTTATCTGGAAACTTTTAGATTTGAAAATGACCCCATTGGGATTAAGTTTCGCAATCTCCTGAGTAAAAAGGCCAAACAAGGTCTCGAGATTAACATCCTTGTAGATGACTGGGGTACTTCGGTTTCCGAAAAGTTTTTTAAGGAAATCATTTATTTCGGAGGACATGTAAAATATTTCAAAAAACTCAGGCTGGCTCTGAATTTTTTTTCTGTCAATCATGAACGCGACCATCGTAAATTGCTCATCATTGATGATAAAATCAGCTATATAAGTTCCATTAATGTTACCAATTACAACCTCAACTGGCGCGAATCAGCCCTTCGTATTAAAGGTGATTTAAGTATTTCATTAAAAGAGGTTTTTCTTCAGAATTTTCATCTTAAGAATTCATACAAGTTCGATAAAAGAAAATACACCCAACCCATCCACTGTGGACAGTTAACCATCATTCCAGATGTGCCTTCGGTCCGAATAACTCCTATCCGCAAAAAACTTCTGGAAATGATTCGGAATGCTTCTTCATTTATTCACATTGAAACCCCGTATTTTCTTCCTACCTATTTGCTACGGGAAGCATTAATGAGAGCCGCTAAAAATGGTGTTAAGGTTGAAATTGTAACATCCCTTCGTTCCGATGTTACAGTTGTCAATATTTATCGTCAGAGATACTTCGGTAAACTTTATGAAGCAGGGGTAAAGATATACTTTTATCAACCCTCCAACCTGCACGCTAAGCTAATGGTTTGTGATAATAACTTTTATATCGGAAGCTCCAATTTTGACTACCGCAGTTTCAGATATCAGTTTGAAGTTGGCCTGTTCGGTAAAAACGCCCTGATAATGAACGAATTGAACAAGTATATTGATGGAACAATGAGCGACTGTATAGCTTTCGATATTTACGAATGGTACAATAGGGGAATAACCCAGAAATTGCTGGAATGGGCCATTATCCCTATCCGGCATTTTCTGTGATACAGTTATTTTTTACCTCCAGCTAAATAATAATTTTCTTTCAACAATATGAAATGCAAGTAGCCCCTACAGGAATCGAACCTGTATCTAAGGTTTAGGAAACCTCCGTTCTATCCATTGAACTAAGGGGCCGAAATCAGGTGCAAAATTATACTTTTATTTTTTTTCTTTTTCTACGGAACGTCCGAAAACTGAAAAATGAACATATTTTTTCGGGTTTTCGTTCAAATCTTTAATTAGTTTGTTCAGGTATTCCAGACTGGTATTCATGTTGTTATACAAAGTAGAATCATTAACCATCAAACCCAGTGAACCCTGGCTTTCATTTATTTTCTGACTGATAGTTTTAATTTCCTCAATAGCTAAACGGCTTTCTTCAAGTGTTTGTGCAAGCTGGGCAACTTTTAAACTGTCACTGACAGACTCAAGGTTGCTAAGTATGTTGTTAATTTTTTCATTGTTTTGCTCAAGGTTTGCCGCTACTGCATTCAGATGATTAACTGTCTGGCTCAGATTTTCGATCACTTTTAAATTTTTCATGGTAGACGTTATGGCCTCAAGGTTTTTGGCAGTTTGACCCAGACTGCTGATGACCATTTGTAATTCTTCTTTACCCCCTTCATTTAAATATTCTTCAAATTTCCCCATGATAGTATTGGCCTTATTGGTAATAGGCGATATATAATTGTCGATGGTGGCTGAAATGCTTAATGCAACTTCAGATTTTAAAGTATCAAACTTTTTATGGTAAATCTTTGCATCGCTAACCACCAATTCCAGGGCTTTGCTTCCTAACAAATCCGAATTTATTATTCTTGCTTTTGAACCCACAGGAATGGGAAACTTATCTTTAACGGTAAATTCAACAACAATTTGCTTTTGTCCCCAGGTTCTAAGTTCAATATCGGTTATTTTACCAATTTGATAACCTTTAAATAATACAGGATTAGATTTTTCAAGGCCATCAATATTATCGTAAATAGCATAATAAGTATCTACGGATTTAAAAAGGTCTTTCCCCCTGAGGTAGTTGTATCCGATTATCAAAATAACCAGGGTTACCGTAACAAAAATACCTACTCTAGACTCGTACGAAAGATTCAAGACAAATAATTTTAGGATAATAATTTACCGCAAAAATGGAGAAATTATTGAAATAATTAAAATGCAGCACTTTCAATTTCATTTTTATAATCCCTGAATGCCCTGAAAATAGCAGAAGCAAGGTAAACCTGTCCTATGTGGGAAGTTAAAAATTTTCTTTCGGAAGGGTTGGACAAAAACCCCGTTTCAATCAAAACGCTGGGCATGGAGGTTTTCCACAATACCAGAAAACCTGCCTGCTTTACACCACGACTGTATCTTCCAACCCGGTTTTTAAATTGATCTTCGATTTTGGCTGCAAGGTTTAAACTCTGGGATAAATAGGCATTCTGATAGAGCGAGAAAATAATATGTGCTTCAGGTGAATTGGGATCAAAGCCTTCATATTTTTCATTATAATCTTCCTCAAGTAGAATCACTGAATTTTCCTTCATGGCCAGTTCCAGGTTGGCTTCTGTTTTGTGAGTACCCATCACCCAGGTTTCCGTACCATAAGCACTACCGCTTTTTTCTGCATTGCAATGGATGGAAATAAAAACCTGCGCTTGATTTTTATTGGCAAAGTCAGCCCTGTCGTAAAGTCCGATAAATTCATCTTTCGTGCGGGTATATAGCACCTCCACATCAGGAAGATTTTCTTTGATAATACGTCCCAGTTCAAGGGCGATGCTAAGAGCTACATCTTTTTCTTTAACGCCTCCGCCCATAGTTCCCGGGTCTTTGCCTCCATGTCCTGCATCAATCACAACTTTTTTGACATAAAATTTGCTGTCATTCAATGGCTGAAAAGACAAGCCTGTCATTATCACGGCTGTAAACAATATGATCTTGATGCTTTTCATGGATTTTGCAAAAAAATACAATTATTTTTGACAGCTAATTCAAAAACCTTGCACAAAACAAAGATATTAAAGGCAGTTCTTGTATGGTGTTTCTTTTTTTACACATCCTGGGGTTTTTCACAAATTAAAGATACTATCTCTTCCGAAACTTCCATCAGCGACAGTTTAAACCATACACCTGATTCTTTAATCTGGATTAGCCCTGATGCAGTTGAATCGGTCATCCATTTTAGCTGTAAGGATTCATTTCCCATATTCTTTCAGGAAAATACCATGTTGCTTTATGGAGATGCCCAGATTGAGTATCAGAACATAACCCTTAAAGCAGACAGGATTATTTTAAACTGGTCAAACAATACCCTGATAGCTAACGGTATCAAAGACTCCAGTCAGAAAAACATGGGTTATGCACTTTTTAAAGAAGGCGAACAGGAATACAAAGCAAAGAAAATGGTTTATAATTTTAAAACCAAAAAAGCTAAAATCTATGACCTGATTACTTCCGAAGGGGAAAACTATATACATGCCAGCGAAGTAAAAAAAGACTCAAATAATGTTATTTATGGAATCAAAGCCAAGTTTACAACCTGTGAAAATGAAGACCCGCATTTTTATATTGCTGCCACAAAAATTAAAATTCTGAAAAATAAAATCATTACCGGACCGGCATATCTGGTTATTGAGGAAATACCTGTTCCTCTTGCAGTTCCTTTTGGTTTTTTTCCTAAACAGAACAAAAGAACTTCCGGAATTATTATGCCTGCTTATGGAGAATCTACCAACCGTGGATTTTATTTAAGAGGATTGGGTTATTATCTTCCAGTAAACGATTATCTGGACATTTTGCTTAAAGGTGACATTTATTCCCGTGGAAGCTGGCTTGTAAATGTGCATTCCAATTATGTCAAAAGATACAAATTCAGAGGAAGCCTTGATATCAAATATGCCCATAACCGATTTGGAGACCCTTTAACACCGGACTTTCAACTGGATAAGGATTTTTCCATATCCTGGACTCACAACCAGGACCCGAAAGCGCGTCCCAATTCAACTTTCAGTGCACGCGTAAATGCCGGCTCAAGAAATTCATTCCGTAATAATTTTACCAATCCGGGTGAAATTCTTCAAAACAACCTTAGTTCATCGGTTACTTATTCAAAAACTTTTGCAGGAACTCCTTTTTCAATGTCAGCCAGTATTACACATACTCAGAACCTATCAACAGGAAACATCTCATTATCGGCTCCTACGCTAAGTTTTAATATGAGAAGAATAACCCCATTCAAAAGATTAAAAGGAGTCAGTAAAAAAACATGGTACAGCGATATAGGACTCAACTATTCCATGAACATGAGAAATCAGCTCAATACCGTGGATACCCTTTTCCTGACACCCGAAAGCTGGAATGAATGGAAAAGAGGAATCCAGCACAACCTGCCTGTTTCAACCAGTTTTAAAATCATGAAATACATTACGTTTTCTCCCTCTATAACCTACTCCGGCCGAACTTATTTTGAAAGAAACCGTAAAAAATTTGTACAGGCCACCGATACTACCGAAAACGACACTATCATTGATTATACCGAAAAAGGATTGTTTCAATTAAATGATGTGAGTTTTTCAGCCAATTTAAGTACACGATTGTACGGACTTTTCAATATCAATAAATGGGGGCTTATAGCTGTACGTCATCAAATGACACCCTCGATGAGCATTTCTTATCACCCCGATTTAAGCAAAGGTCCATTCAGTGTTTACGATTCTGTCCAGGAAGACCGTTATCAGAGTTCTTATTTAAAATACAACATGTACCAGAACAATATTATGGGATATCCTGCAGGTACCCGTCAAGGTTTAATAAATTTTAATGTCAGTAATAATCTGGAAGCCAAAATCCAATCATCTACGGACACAACCTCAAAAGATAAAACTAAAAAAATCAAACTCATTGATAATTTGAATTTTTCCATGCGATACAATTTGTTTGCGGATTCCATGAAATGGTCTTCCGTGTATTTCTCGGGCCGTACTTCCTTGTTTTCAAATAAAATGAATATTCAGGTCAGTGGAGAGCTTGACCCTTATGCCATCTCTTCCGACAGCATCAGAATTGATAAAATAGCCCTGTTTAATGGGCAAAAACCTTTTCGTTTAACCCGTACCAACCTGACCTTTAACACTTCATTCCGTGCGCCATCCCGTAAAAATAAAAAGGAAGAGAAAATCGGTTTCTACGGAAACTTATATGACCAATATATGGATTTTGATATACCCTGGTCATTATCGATGAATTACACCGTATCCTATTCGAATTTTAGCCTGAATTCCTCGGGACAAATTGTCAACGACCCGCGTTTAATTCAGACATTGAATTTTAATGGAAACATGAATCTCACACCCAAATGGAAAATCAATATCAGTTCAGGTTATGATTTAAAGGCTCAGAAGTTTACTTTTACTTCTGTTGATATTTACAGGGATTTACATTGCTGGGAAATGAGTTTCAGCTGGATTCCCTTTGGTTCGCGTCAATCCTACATGTTTAAATTAAATGTTAAATCTTCGACCCTCAAAGATTTAAAAATCGATAAGAAAAAATATTACTACGATTATTAACCTGCCTTTCAGCATTCAGGAGCGGGGATGATAAGCAATAATCGTGTCCAATAAATGGCGGGTATCGAGATGCGTATATATTTCGGTAGTAGTAATACTGGCATGCCCGAGCATTTCCTGAACAGCTCTTAAATCGGCTCCGCGGTCAACCATGTGTGTTGCAAAAGAATGGCGAAAAGTGTGAGGACTGATTTCTTTCTGGATACCTGCTTTTTCTGCCAGGTCTTTGATAATGTAAAAAATCATTACCCGGCTCATTTTTCTGCCTCTTTTGTTAAGAAAAACAATATCCTCATGACCTTTCGCAATGTTAAGATGACTTCTAACATTTTTTATGTAAATCTCAAGATATTTTTTAGTTATTTCCCCCAGAGGAACAAGTCTTTGTTTGTTGCCTTTACCTGTTACTTTTATGTAACTCTGTTTGAAATAAATGTCTGACAATTTTAGCCCTGTCAGTTCGCTAACCCTCAAACCACAACCATAAAGTGTCTCGATAATAGCTCTGTTTCTCTGTCCTTCGTTTGTTGAGTGGTCAATACACGCAACCATTCTGTTAATTTCGTCAAGGCTTAAAACTTCCGGAAGTTTTCTTCCTGTTCTGGGCAAATCAAGTAAACGGGCAGGATTGTTTTCAACGATTTTCTCCTCTCTCAAAAAATCAAAAAAATTACGAATACCGGATATTATCCTCGATTGTGTTCTTTCACCCAGCCCCAATTCATTTAACCACTGTACAAATTCTTCAAGATGTTGCCTTTTTATGGATTGAACTTTAATATCAGGATAATGGTCTTCCATAAAAACCAATAATTTCTGTAAATCATCGAGATATGCTTCCAATGTGTTGGCAGAAAGTCCCCTTTCTAGCTGGATATGGTTTTTAAATCCTTTCAGATATACATTGCTGATAGCCATATTCTACAAATATGTACGAACTTTGGATTAAATTCCACTCTACTTGTCAACATATAACGCTCATATGAATGAAAAAGTTGAAATCAAAGGGTCTTTAATTAGTTATTTTAGCAGTCTTGTTAAACTCCATGGAGGTATTAATCTGGCGCAGGGAGTTCCTGGCTTCAAGCCCCCTGAAGAGCTTATTTTACTTTTAAAAGACTACGCCAGCGGTGATTATCATCAATATGCGCCCGCTTTTGGTCATGCAGGTCTGTTGGAGTTACTGGTACAACATTACCAGCCCTTTTCAAACAATACGCTTTCTTCCGATGATTTTTTAATAACACAGGGTGCTACGGAAGCCATAGCCTTGATTTTTATTTATCTATTGCGAAAAAACAAGGGGCAGCTCCGTGTACTGGCTTTTGAACCGGTATATGAAAGCTATCGCGAATTACCCGGAATTTTTCATAATTCATTTACTTCCTTTCCGCTAATAAATTATCAAACTATTGATTTTGAAAAACTTGAAGAAACAATCAAAAGCAGAAACATTAATTTAATTTTCGTTTCTTCGCCTGGAAACCCGCTGGGAAAAATCTGGTCAAAAAAAGAGACGGAACAATTGATAAAGCTGACAGAACAGTATTCTATTAACATTATCTGGGATGCAGTGTATGAAGACCTTTGCTGGAGCCAGACACCCTTTAATCCACTACGGCTGGATTATCCCAACATTTTTTATGTGAATAGTTTTTCAAAAATGCTAAGTATAACAGGCTGGCGCATAGGTTATTTACATACCTCGCAAACCCATTTGACCGAAATAAAAGATATTCACGACTATATCGGACTGTGTGCACCCACTCTCCAGCAGGTTGTTTTATACCATTATTTGAAAGAATATTCATGGGGTAAGGAATATGTTCAAAATTTGCGACAGCAATTAAAAAATGCATATCAAATAGCCTTTGACGCGTTGAAGAAAATGGGATTTAATCCTGTTCCTGTTGATGGCGGTTATTTCATCTGGGCCAGATTACCTGAACCCTTTGAAGATGGTGTTCATTTCTGCCTGCAACTTTACAAAAAAACCGGTGTAGCCCTTGTTCCAGGCATTCATTTTACATCATCCGGTCAAAAATGGATAAGGTTAAATTTTGCTACTTCTTTAACCATACTTGAAGATGCTTTCCTGCGTATCAAAAATTTTCTTGGTCAATGACTTATAATTTTTTTATTAACTTTGATAGAAACAAAAACTCAATAGCTAAATGAAAACTTTAGGTTATATTTCATTATCTATAGTTATTAGC